>JBKBIC010000074.1:0-20816 GCA_046299435.1 Saprospiraceae bacterium | reverse complement strand
CGGCGTTGGCATTCCACAACCCCGACCCGAAAACCACGCCGCCGAGCGACAACATCGAGGGCGAACTGGCCGCCTACCCACGCGACTATTTCCGCTCGCCGGTGGACGTGGACATCAAACTGACCGGCACGTTCGGCGAGCTGCGGCCCGACCATTTCCACTCCGTCATTGACATCAAAAGAAAACACGGCCGCAGCGGGCAGCCCATCCTCGCCGCAGCCGGGGGCTTTGTGGACAGGATAAAAGTGCAGGCCGGCGGCTACGGCAACGTGCTCTACATCAAACACCCCAACGGCTACACGACCGTCTATGCCCACCTCGACCGTTTCGCGCCCGAAATCCAAAAATATGTGCGCGACCAACAGTACCAACGCGAGCGGTTCGAGGTGGATTTGCAGCCGAAAGACGGCCAGTTCAAAGTGAAAGCGGGCGAAGAAATCGGGAAAATGGGCAACACGGGCGGTTCCAGCGGGCCGCACCTGCACTTCGAGATCCGGCACTCGGCCACCGGCAAGGCGTTCAATCCGCAGCTGTTCGGCCTGCCCGTGCCGGACAAAGTCGCGCCCGAAATCCGCGACATGAAGGTGTATTTCCTGAACGAAAAGCGCGAAGTCACGGCCACCAAAGCCTTCCCCATCATGCAAAAAGCCGACGGCACCTACGGCCCCAAAACGGGCGACACCGTGCGAATCGGTGCGTGGCGCGTGGGCTTCGGCGTGAAATCCTTCGATGAAATGTCGGGCTTCCGCAACGACAACGGCATCTATGCCCTGCAAATGAAAGTGGACGAGCAATCCGCGTACCTCTGGCGCATGGAGGAACTGGATTTCGACGAGACGCGCTACATGAACGCGCACATTGACTACCCGGCGCGGCAGAAAAACGGCGCATGGTTCCACCGCTGCTTCGTGCTGCCGGGCAACCACCTGAGCAATTATGCCCGCACAGAAACGGGCGGTGCCGTCGCGCTTTACAAGGACAAGCCCGTGAAAATCAGCATCCGCGCCACCGACGCATCGGGCAATGCCGCCGACGTGGTGTTCTGGGCCTTGCGCGACGAGGCCAACATGGAAACGCCCGCTGCCCCGCCCTACCAATTCGCCTTGCCGTTCGATGCCGAGAGCCGCTTGGACGTGGAGGGCTTTTCGATGGTCATCTCGAAAAACACGTTTTACGAGACCAATTACCTCCGCTACCAGACCACGCCCGACGACAGCAAGGGGGTCTATTCGCCCGTCCACCACCTCGGCGACGAAGGCACGCCCGCGCACAAATACTTTGAAATCAGCCTCTTGCCCACCAACCTGCCACCCGAACTGCGCGACAAAGCCATCATCGCCAAGTGCGATGGGCGGCAGGAACGAAACTGCGGCGGCACTTGGCGCAACGACCGCCTCGTGACCAAAGTCCGCGAGTTCGGCGACTACTGCGTGATGACCGACACCGACGCGCCGACCATCACGCCCATCGTTTTCGGCAAAGACTTGCGGAAAAAAAGCACCATGTCGTTCCGCATCCGCGACAACTTCGGCGTGGGCGGCTCGGCAAACGGCCTTTCGTTCCGGGGCACCGTGGACGGCCAATGGGTGCTTTTCGAGCACGACCGCAAAAGTGCCCGCCTCACGCACACCTTCGACGGGCGCATCGGCGCGGGCCAGCACACGCTGCGCCTCGTGGTCAAAGACGACCGGGGCAACGAGGGCGTGTTCGAGGGAGAGTTTTTGAAGTGATGTGTGATAAATGATGAGTGATGAATTTAGAAGCCCGCGATAGCAGGCACAAGAACCGTCTCAAACAAGCGTCTTTTGAAAAACTACCCATCCTCAGCGGCTCTGTGCCTGCTCCTCGCCTTGTCTTTTTGCCATGCCGCCACCGCCCAAATTGCCCTCGGCATCAAATGGATGGGCCTGACGACGCACCTCAAAAAGTACCCCTACTCCAAAAATTACCGGGGCAAACTCGACCGCCGTGGCATGGCCGTCGTGACCGATGGCATCGTCGTGACGGTGGATATTTACCTGAACCAAAACTGGCACCTCAAAATCGCCCAGTCGTACATCCCGCACGATTGCGGCGGCAAGTTCTTGGGCATGGCGCACGTCGGGCTGGGCTACACCGCGACCGATTTCCACCCGCACCGGGGCAGCGTCAGTTTCGGGCCGATGTTTTTTTACCGCCGCTCGTGGCACGGCCTGCCGGACTATTCCGACCCTTCCAACTTTTTCAAGACCAGCCGCAACGGGCGTTGGCAGACCAAGTTCGTCTGGCACGGCGGCCAAATCGAGTACGACTATTTTTTCCGCTCGAACCAAGCCCTCTCGCTCAACGTTGTGCCTGCTGTGCCGGAGCTGTTTTCGTTCACGCCCGGCTGGAAATATTTGCGATAAAAAAGCGGCGCGAGGGAAATCCCCCGCGCCGCTGGTTTTTTGGTTCAGAAGGTTGATGCTCGGTTTATTCGCAGCACGGCAGCGGACACGGAAGGCCGCAGCAGGTGCCTGCTTGTGTGTCGCAAGCTTGCGGGTCGGCGCAACACTCGGTGTTACCCTGCGCCGAAGCAGCGGCGGTGCCAGCCGAGGTGCAGCAGTTGTTGTTGGAAGAGAAGCCGAAGGCCATAACAGCAACGAGGGCGACCGCGCCGCCCAAAGCCAATACTTTTTTCATTGTTGGAAAAAGTTTAAGTTCTTGAAAATGAATGATTTGAATGGCTTTCCGGGGCCGATTCGGAGAACTTAAACCGTCGCTGCGGGCGGGTGCCAAATAGCGAAGTCAACGGCTTGTGGGCAAAAGTCCGGGTTGCCGAAAACATCTTCGGAGCGTGCCTCTGCCGGGCGCGGCTGCAACTCGAACCGGAAATCCGGCACGACAAACACGCAGCAACACGGCCCGCAAACGCAGCAGCCCCCGGACGCAGGCACGCCCGATTGGTTTTTGCCGCCACAGCCATTGGATTCGGAAAACGGGTCGCCGTCGTCGGAGCAACCCGATGGGGGACAGGAAGATTCGGCCACGCCCTCGCCACAAACGACGACGCATCCGCTCGGCTCCGAGCCGCAGCTGAGCAGGCCGGAGGAAGAAATGCAAGCCATGAAAGCCAGCATCGCGGAAAAGAGCAAGGTGTACCGAATCATACGTCTTGTGCCGAAGGCATCCCTTTCGGGAAAAAGCAACGCTCGAAGGTAAAACAGCGTACAATCTGCGCGGCAGCTGGGGCGCGGGCTTTAACATTAGTTTATCCGCACCGTCAAATTCCGAAACTATTGGCACAACAGCAGTTTTGCGGCCAGCCTTTGTTACCAACGCGGATATTTGCCGGCTATCCGACTAATAAACTAACTCAACTACTTTTCCATGCAACTCAAACCGTTACACGTCTCGGCGGCCATCGTCGCCACTTGGTTCCTGTTGACCGACTTCCGCAACCCCACCAACCCGCCCATTGGCCGCACGGGCGCGCCCGGCGAAACCACCTGCGCCGCGTCGGGCTGCCACTCCGGCGGCAATTTCACGGGCACCGTGAGCATCGCGGGCATCCCCGACACCGTCGCGCCCAACCAGAGCTACACCGTCACGCTGACCAACGCCAGCAACGCCACCCGCGCAGGCTTCCAACTGACCTGCCTCGACAATGCCAACGCCAAATGCGGCACACTGACCGCCGGGGCGGGCAACAACGTCGCGTCCAATTCGGCCAATGGCCGACAATATGTCCGCCAATCCGCGCCCAAAACCCTGACGGGCGGCAACACATCATGGTCGTTCACATGGAAAGCACCGGCCACCGCGTCGGGCGATTTGTGCAAATTTTACTTTGTCAGCTTGTGTGCCGACGGCAACGGCCAACGCACGAACGACAACCCCGTCGTCGCCACCAAAAACGCCGTGCTCAAAGCCGTTTCCCCGGCAGAGGAAGCCCCGGAGGCCGCCAAATCGTGGCTCGATTTTCAGGCCAACACAAGCACCAACTTGCTGACCGTCAACCTCTTGCGCGACCAAAAAGGCCGCCTCGAAATCTTCGATATGCAAGGCAAACTGGTCTTGACCGCCACACTTTCGGCCAACAACCAAGTACACCTCGGCGAGCTGCCGTCGGGCCTGTTTGTCGCCCAAGTCGCGGCGGGCGGCAAAGTCGCTGCCATGCGTTTGGCAAAGCCGTAGTAACCTTGTGCGGGTGTCGTGTTTGGTGTTTCGTTTTTAGGGCAGTATTGGTTTAGCGAAACACCAAACACAATACCCGAAACACCCACCACATGACAGCCCGCTTCTTCTACTTATTCGGCGCAGTGGCCGCCGTGTTCGCGCTGGCGTTTCCGTTCCCGGTGCTTTTTCCGGTGGCGCAAACGGCGTTGGTCGTAGCCTCGGCATTGGTCGTGGCCGACGCGCTGCGGCTGTTTTCCCGGAAAATACCGCTCGCCGCCGCCCGCGAAATCGCCCCGGTGCTGTCCCTTTCCGACCCCAACCCCGTGCGGCTGCGCCTGAAAAACAACTCCAACCTACCGCTGCACCTGAGTATCATTGACGAATTGCCCGCCCAGCTGCAACGCCGCGATTTCGAGGAGCGCACTTGGATGCCCGCAGGTGCCGCGCAAACGCTTGAATATGAGATTGTTCCGTTGAGCCGGGGCGCGTACCAGTTCGGGGTTGTCAATGTGTTTGCGACCACAAGATTGGGCTTGGTGGAGCGGCGTTTCCGGCTGGCCGAGCCGCAGGAAGTGGCGGTTTACCCCAGCATTTTGCAGATGAAACGATACGAACTGCGGGCCTTGCGGCACATCGCCCATCAATCGGGCATCAAAAAAATGCGCCGCATCGGGCACAGCTACGAGTTCGAGCAAATCAAAAACTACGTCGAAGGCGACGACTACCGCAGCCTCAACTGGAAGGCCACCTCCCGGCGCGGCGACCTCATGGTGAACCAATACGAGGACGAGCGCAGCCAACAAGTGTGGTGCATCGTGGACAAAAGCCGCACCATGCGGATGCCCTTCGGCGGTCTCAGCCTGATGGACTACGCCATCAACGCGACACTGGCCGTCAGCAACATCATCCTGAAAAAGAACGACAAGGCCGGGCTGCTAAGCTTCTCGGATGTCATCGGCTCCACGCTGAAAGCCGAGGGCACGACGGCCCAGCTGCCGCGCATCCTCGAAGCCCTCTACCGCGAGCGCGAACGCCCGGTGGAGGCCAATTTCGAGCTACTCTACCAAGCCGTGCGGCGGATGGTCAGCGTGCGCTCGCTGCTGTTGCTGTTCACCAATTTTGAAAGTTCGTATGCCCTTGACCGGGCTTTGCCGCACCTGCGGCGGCTGGCGCGGGCGCACCTGCTGGTGGTCGTCATTTTTGAAAACACGGAAATCCGTCAGCTCGCCCAAACCGAGGCCGATACCGTCGCGGACATCTACCGACAGACGCTGGCCCAGCAATTCCTGCAAGAAAAGAAGGAAATGGTGCAAAAACTCCGGCAATTCGGCATCCAAGCCGTGCTCACCAAACCGCAGGACTTGACGCTGAACACCATCAACAAATACCTCGAACTCAAATCGCGCGGCGTGATTTGAGGCTCAGCCGGCCACCGGGAAATACTGCGCCATGACCGCCGCGAAAATCCCGAACGCGATGCCGCCGACCAAGATGCCGAGCGCGGTCTCGCGGTCGTCGCCCGTTTTCAGCATGAAAAACCCGGCGACGATGGCCGCCACCGCAATCAAATAGTACGGGATGATGTATTGCACCGCGCACGAAACCCCGAAGGTGAGCAGGGCGCGGAGGGCGATTTTCAGAAAAGAATTCATGTGGAACAGTTGATTTTGCGGCAAACTTCGCGCTTGCCGGGCATCATTTTATCCAAAACGTGCCGAGCATTTTCCCGCCTTTGATTTTTTCCGCGTCCACCGTCAGCACGTCGCTGAAAATCTTGGTCGCCTCTTTTTCGGAGTTGCCTTTGTAGTATTCCTGCATGGTCGTGAAGTCGTACCACTTGCCGAACACTTTGATTTTGGCCTTGTCCGCGCTGGCTTCCTGCAATTCCCAGTTGCCATCGGCGAGGGTTTCGCTGGAAATGCCCTCGTCGTCGGCTTGGTTGTACATGACGAACGTGCCGTCCGAACGCAGGATGAGCGACTGCTGCTCGGTCATGCTCGCAAACTCCATGTCGTTGAAAATGCGGCGGTTCAGCACAGCAGCCAGCGGCGAACCAGCGGCTGCCGTCCGCAACTCCTGTTCGTAACGAGCGGGCAAATCGCTGGCCACCGTGAACGGTTGAGCCCCGTCGAAAAACACGATTTCGCTGATTGCCAAGTCTTTGTACTTGCTGCCTTTGAAAATGTCGCGGATTTTCAACTCAAAATTTTGGCCGCGCACGGCGGGCGAAAGTTCGATGCGTTGGCTGCCGCCTTTGGCCGAGCGGTCGGCCAACGTGTAGGTTTTGGCCGCGCCGCCGCGCTCGCCAAAGTCAAAATTGCGGACGCGGGCATTGGACGAGTAGTGGCTTGCGGAGCGTTGGTAGCCATTCCAGATTTGGATGGCCGTGATGTTGACGGGCTGGCCGAACTCGAAGGCCAACGTCTCGCCCTCGCCCGACGAGGCTGCGCCTTCCGCCCACACAAACTCCTTCCGGCCATCGAAAAGATTGGCTGCCGAGTAGGCCGATTCCGGTTTGAGGGTCGAGGTCGCCATCACTTTGCCCGCCATGCGGCGGGGCGGCACCACGCGCAGGGGCTGCCCGGCGGCATTGAGCAGCGAAACCTGTTTCAAGGCCACAAACGCATCCGCCGGGAAGGTTTTGACCACCGTTTTTTCCTCGCCGTCGGTGCGCGGTTTGCCGGTCGTTTCCTTGCCCGTCGCCGCGAAGCGGACGAACAGCGAGCGCAGGGCTTCGCCGGATTTGAGTGGTTCGAGGGTGATTTTCGAGTTGGCTTTGCCGGAGTTGTCGAGCTGGCCGTTGACGTAGATTTGGATGTGCGAATCGTCGCCCGCGAAACTCCCGTCGGCAGCGTCCACCTGCACCGCTGCCACGCTAACTTGCTGACGGTCAGAGAAATAGAGCATGATACCCTCGTCCGGCCCGGCCCCGGTTTGGGTGCGCCAACCCGTCGCGTCGTTGTTGTCGAAAAGCGCGGCCACGTCCTGCCCCGGCTCTGTGGAGGTCGCGTACAGGCCATCCAGATACACCGCCGGGCGGGCATCCGAAGCCACCGGGGGCGGGGCTTCGCCAGCGGTTTGGTCGGGCTTGTCGGCGGGGCTTTTTTGCGCGGCATCGCTGGCGCAAGCGGCCAGGGCGAGCATCAGCACGGCGGGGATGGCGAAGCGGAGGGCTTTGGTCAATTGCATGGCGCGGATTTTTGTGAAAACAACGGCGAAAGTACGGGAGTTGAAGAGAGGAAGAAGGTTGAAAAGTTGAAGGCAAGGGCACGTAAGCCATTTCAACGCTTCAACTTTTCCTCTCTTCAACTCTCTTTCCCTCACAATTTTTCCAGCACGAAGTTGGTCAGTTTCGTGAACAGGTGGCGCGTCGCGTTTTGACCGTAAATGCCGTGATTGCGGTTCGGGTAGTAATACGTCTCGAACTGCTTGTTGGCCTTGACGAGGGCGTTTATCATCTCCGTCGTTTGTTGCCAATGCACGTTGTCGTCGGCGATGCCGTGACAAATCAGGTAGTTGTCGCCGCGCAGCTTGTCGGCAAAGTTGACGGGCGAATTGTTTTCGTAACCCGCTGAATTTGTGGCAGTTGTGCCCATGTAGCGTTCGGTGTACGCCGAGTCGTACCATTTCCAGTTCGTCACCGGAGCGACGGCCATGGCCATTTTGAACACGTCCGCGCCCTTCAAAATGCACGAGGTGCTGAGGTAGCCGCCGAACGACCAGCCCCAGATGCCGATGCGCCCCGCGTCCACGAACGGCAACGTGCCGAGGTAACGCGCCGCCGCGATTTGGTCTTCGGTTTCGAGTTTGCCGAGGTTCATCTGGGTGCATTTTTTGAATGCCGCGCCGCGTGCGCCCGTGCCGCGATTGTCGAGGCTGACGATGATGTAGCCTTTTTGCGCCAGCATCTGATGCCAGCTGCCCATGTAGCCATTGTATTGATTCTGAACGGTTTGCGAGCCGGGGCCGCCGTAGTTGTCGAACAAAACCGGGTATTTTTTGCCCGGCTCCATGCCCGGCGGTTTGAGCATCCAGCCGTTCAGGTCGGTGCCGTCGGGCAGTTTGAATTGCCAAAATTCCACGTTCGAGAAGCCGTATTCCGCCCGCAACTCGCGCACCCGTTTGTTGTCGGCCAAAGTTTGCAGCACCTCGCCCGCACGGTTGCGGACTTTGACGACGGGCGGCGTGTTCGCGTCCGACCAAGTGTGCGTCCAGAACTCGAACGTCGGGCTGAATTCCGCGTCGTTCGTGCCTCGGTCGGGGGTCAGCAAACGCGGCGCACCGCCCGCCAGATTGCCCTCCCAAACCTGCCGGTCGAGCGGCGTGGGCGTGGCAGTTTGGTAGTAAAACTTGCCGTTTCTCTCGTCCACGCCGTAAAAAGCCGTCACATCGAAATCGCCCTGCGTCAGTTGGCGCACCACTTTCCCGCCCATATCGTACAGGTAAAAATGCGCGAAACCGCTGCGTTCGCTCGCCCACAGGAAATGCTGCGCATCGTCGAGGAACACGAGCTGATCGGCAATTTCCATGTCAATATATGCCGCGTCGCGCTCCGAAAGCAGCGGTTCGACCAGCGTCCAGCCTTTTTCGAGATAAACTTTTTTCCACTTTGGCTCAATCAAAAACAGGTCGAGCTCGGTCTGCGGGCGATTCAATCGCGTGACAATCAGTTCGTTGGCCGGAGTCCAGTTGAGCCGCACGAGGTAATCGTCGGCAGCGATTTTGATGTCGGGCCGGACGGTTTCGCCTGTCTCTATGTCGTAATAATGGACGCTCACGGTGGAGTTCGCCTCGCCCACTTTCGGGTATTTGAACGCCGTGCGGCGCGGGTACATCCCGCCTTCGTACCAAGTCAGCGGGAACTCCTTGACCGCGCTTTCGTCGAAGCGCAGGAACGCGATTTTTTTGCCGTCGGGCGACCACTTGGTGGCCACCATCCCATCCGCCGCCACCGGGCTGAATTCTTCCTCGTACACCCAGTCGGGCAGGCCGTTGATGACCTTGTTTTTCGCGCCGTCGCTCGTGATTTGTTTGATAAGTCCGGTCGCTAATTCTTTGAAAAACAGGTTGTTATCTGCCACGAAAGCCACCTTCGAGCCGTCCGGGGAAAAGGCTGTGAACTGTGCTTTCACGCCCTCTACCAGCGCGGTCGTCTGGCGGGTTTTCAGGTCGTGGACAAAGTAGTTTGCCAACACCGAGTGGCGATAAACCGGCTCCGTGCCCGTGCGGAGCAGCAGCCGCGACTCGTCCGCGCTGAACTCGTACTCGTCCCAACGCTCCACGCCTGCGGGCAGGGGCAGCGCGAGCAGCGAATCAAAATCCGGGTTGCGTACATCGCTGATTTTCAAGCCGTTGTCCTCCAACTCAGTGTAATGCACCCCGTCGTTCAGGTAGCGAAAACCGCCGCCCGATTGTGGGTAAAACTTGAAAAACTGGAAGCAATCTTCGAGCGTGATGGCCTTTTGGGAAATGACCGGGCCGAGACAGTTGACGGCGAAAACGAGGAGCAGGAGCGTCTTTTTCATGCGTGGTTGCGTTTGGAAAATGGTTTGCGAAAGCGGGCTTGAAAGTATGGCAATTGCAAAAAAGGTAGGTTTCTGATTCGGCGAACGGGCGCGAAACCGCGTCTTTGGGTAGTTTTGGCTGCCGTTTTCCGAGGCCACCACAACTCAACCTTTCACCTATTTTTTTCGATGAAAAACCTTTCCCTCGTTTTCTTCCTCCTGCCCGCCGCGCTCGCCGCGCAGTTCGCCCCAACGCCCAACTGGGTGGCCGAGCAGCCGGGCCGCGTCGTCGCCCTCGTCTCCGCCGACCTCAACGGCGACGGGCGCGAAGACCTGCTGGGCCAGTCCGACAAGTTCATTTTTTGGGCCGAAAACGACCCCGCCGACCCACGCGGCTACTTTCGCCACGAGCGCATCGGGCCGACGAATCCCGATGTCGCCGAGCCGCTCGTCGCCGCTGCGGACTTGGACGGCGACGGCGATTTGGACGTGGTTTCGGGCGCGAACCATGTGGTTGAATATTTCCCAAACTTGGGGCAAGGGCGATTCGGGCCGTCCGTTCAAATTTCCGCCGCCCAGCCCGCCGCGCTCGAAGTGGCCGATTTCAGCGGCGACGGGCTGGCCGATGTGGCCGCGACGATTGGCAACGATTTGGTTTGGTTCAAAAACGTGGCGGGCGGGGCGTTCGGGCCTGCTCAGACGGTGGAAACTATCCACTTCGTCAGCCTCTTTCGCGCCGCCGATGTGGACTGGGACGGCGACCATGACTTGATTTTTTTCACTCCAAGTGGCACAAACGCCACGTTGAATTGGCTTGAAAACACAAACGGGACGGGCGATTTCGCCCCGACCCAAGAGTTTTTGGCTAACCAACCGATGCCCGCCGACTTTCGGATGGCCGATTTTGACGGCGACGACGATTTGGATATGGTCGGGATTTTCGCGTCCAAGGGGCTGGGATGGATGCAGTTCGAGGGTTTGGCCTTTGCGCCTGTGCAGTTCCTCGGGAGTCCACTACTTGCCCCACGCACCATTGACTTGGCGGATGCCAACGGGGACGGCTTGTCGGATGCCCTTGTCGGTACGAGCAGCGGTGTTTGGTTTTACAAAAACATCGCGCCGGGGTTCGTCGCTCGAACCCAAATCACGAGCAGCCAAGACCCCCAGTCGGTTGTTTTCAGCGACCAAAACATGGATGGTTTCCCCGACATCGTTGCTGCAAACAATGACACAGGCCAGATACTTCGACTGACGAACAACGCGGGGACGGGGACATGGGGACAGCCCACCGAAGCCAATATCTGGGTGCCTCATCTGACTACGTTGGCCGCCGGAGATTTGGACGGCGACGGCGATGCCGACCTTGTGGCAGGCTCATTGGTATTTAGTAACTTCCCTGCCGACCCGCTCGCTTGGTTCCCAAACGAGGGAGGCTCGTTCAGGCGCAAAAAAAACATTTCAAACATCCACGAAAACATACAACACGTTGAATGTGTGGACTTTGACAAAGATGGCGACCTTGATTTGTACCTCGTAGCCGAGGCAGTATTTTGGTACTCGAACCTTGACGGCAAGGGGGCGTTCGGCTCCGCCCAAGCACTTAATCCACCATCGCTGTTCGTTGTGGACGGTGGCACAACTACCGATGTGGACGGCGACGGATATCCAGACGCGGTGTTTTGGAGCCACTCGGAGGGCCGCGCCAGATGGTGTCGCAACGTACACGGGCAAGGCGGCACATTCGCCCCGGCACAAGTGCTCGCTACTGTTTCGGGCGCAATGGAGGGGGCTACCCTGATTGATTTGAACGGCGATGGCATACTGGATTTTGCCGCCACTCAATCCTTTTCGTCTGAACGAATACAGTTTTATACGGCCACCGCGCCCGGTGTTTTTTCCCACACATCGCCTGATGTTGGCACAATCCAACCGCCCACCAAGTTGGCAAATGGCGACCTCGACGGCGACGGCAAACCTGACCTTGTGATATGCGGGTCTCGTCAGATAGCCTTGTTTTTAAGCCGCTCCAATTTTACCCGTACCAATATCGGCTCGTTTTCCGCAGGAGGAGGCTCAGTTGAAATCGGTGATTTTGACGGCGACGGCGACAATGACCTCATTGCCGGAACCATATCCAACTGGCAGAGAGTCCTTTTTTTCGAGAACCTCGGCCTCGGCCAATTTACAAACGGCGTAAAAATCACGAACGACAACGCCAGGTGCCTCGCCGGCGCGGATTTCGACCGGGACGGTGACTTCGATTTGGCCATCGGGCTGGGCGATGCGAATGGCAGCGCACCGGGCGCGTTCATTTATTGGCTGTCCAATGGCTCCATTTCGGCCAGTCCAGAACCGGGCGAAAGCGTGTCCGCCGTACAAATCGTCCCCAACCCATTTTCTGAAAATTTGACGATTCACCCGACAAGCTATGAGCCGTGCGTCTTTGAAATGTTCGACCTGACGGGGCGGCGCGTATTGTCCGCAAAAATCCCCGGCGGCGCGGATTGGCAAATCCCGACGGCGCGGCTGAGCGACGGCCTGTACCTATATAATATAGTGTCGGCCACGGGCGGGCGCAGGCTGGCGGCGGGCAAATTGCTGAAACTCAACTGACACAAAATCTCCAAACACATGATTGTCAAAGCATTATCAATCGTCTTGCTCGGCTTGTTGGCCCTCGGCGCGGTCGTTTTGCCGGGTTCAAATCCGCCAATCACCAAATCCTCGAATCACCAACCTGAGGAACTCGGCCAAGTCCACTGGCTGCGCGACCTCGACGCGGCCACCACCGAAGCCAAACAATCGGGCAAACCCATGTTGATTTTGTTCCAAGAGGTGCCGGGCTGCTCCAATTGCACCCGCTTCGGCAACGGCCCGCTCTCGCACCCGCTTATCGTGGAAGCCATCGAGACGCACTTCGTGCCCGTGTGCATTTTCAACAACAAAGGCGGCGCGGACGCGGCGGCCCTCAAAAAATTCGGTGAGCCGTCGTGGAACAACCCGGTGGTGCGCATCGTGCGGGCCGACCACTCGGACGTGCTGCCGCGCATGACGAATTTCAACTCCACTTGGCAAGTGGTGAACGGGATGCGCCGCGCCCTCGACCTGACCGCGAACGCCGCGCCCAACTGGCTCGAACTGCTTGAATCTGAACTACTTGCACAGGAAAGCGGCACGGAGACGGCCACGTTTTCGATGCATTGTTTTTGGAGCGGCGAAGGCACGTTCGGGGCGATTGACGGAGTGGTGGAGACCGAGCCGGGGTTCCAAGACGGACGCGAGGTGGTGAAGGTGGTGTTCAACCCGGCGGTAGTCAAACGCTCGGATTTGGAAGCCCGGACGCGCCCCGATGGCATCGCGGCTTGCCCGAAAAACGAGGGTTTCCGCAGCGACCGTGAGCCGAAATACTACCTCTCGAAAACACATTGGCGGTTCGTGCCGATGACCCCGCAGCAGGCGGCGCGGGCCAACAGCCTCGTCGGGAAAGGCCAATCGCCGGAGGCGGTTTTGTCGGCGCGGCAAATCGAATTGGCCGGGTTCATCCAAGCCAATCCGGGCCGGAAGTGGAAAAATGCCGTCGGCGAGCGGGATTTGGCAAAGGCTTGGGCGGAGGCGCAAAAAATCAGGCAGCAGGGCTGACGACAAAGAAAAAGCGCGGCGGGCCGAAACCCGTCGCGCTTGCTATTTCATAGTTTTCGTAATCCGTGTTTCGATTGTCGTATTTCGGGCGAAAAACCAAACACGAGACCCGATGCACGTCCACTCAAAGACCCACGCGGCGGAAAGCCGTGACGGTCAGTTCTTTGTTGAGCGTTTGGAGGTATTGCTCCACCGTGAGGTCGTTGTTTTTCACGAATTTTTGAGCCAAGAGGGTGTTTTCTTGGAAAAACTTGTTCAAACGGCCTTGTGCGATTTTTTCGAGCATGGCTTCGGGCTTGCCTTCGTTGCGGGCGAGCTCTTTGCCGATTTCCATTTCTTTCTCGATGATTTTCGGGTCAACGTCGTCCTTGCTGACCGAGACCGGGGACATGGCTGCGATTTGCATGGCCACGTCGCGGCCTGCTTGCTCGTACTCGTTTTCGCGCTTGTTCAGGGCGACGAGCACGGCGAGCTTGTTGTTCGAGTGGATGTAGGGCAGGATTTGTGCGCCGGTGATGGTCTCGTAGCGGCTGACTTCGATTTTTTCGCCGACGATGCCGTTTTGGGCGGCCACTTTGTCCTTGATGCTTTCGCCGTTCTCGTATTCGAGGGCGAGGAGCTGGTCGAGGTTTTCGGGGAAAGCATCGAGCGCGATTTGTCCGATTTTTTGTGCGAGGGCGATGAAGCTTTCGCCACGCGCCACGAAGTCGGTCTCGCAGTTGAGGGCGACGATGATACCGCGTGTTTGGTTCGGCAGCGTCAGGGCCACGACCACGCCTTCTTTCGCCTCGCGGTCTTCGCGTTTGGCGGCTTTGGCGATGCCTTTTTTGCGGAGCCAGTCTTGTGCGGCTTCGAAGTCACCACCGGTTTCTTCGAGGGCTTTTTTGCAATCCATCATGCCTGCGCTGGTGAGCTGGCGCAGTTTATTGACATCGGCAGCAGAAATTTTTACAGCTTCCATTAATTTTTGAATAATAAGTGATGAATGATGAGTGATGAGCCGTGAGCGATAATTCATTGTTTATCACTCATAACTCATCACTAATTAGGCGACGGCCTCTTCTTTCTCCGCGCCTTTGGCAGCCGCCCGCTCGTTGAGGCCCTCTTGGATGGCCGCGACGAGGTAGTTGGTGATGTAGGCGATGGCTTTGGATGCGTCGTCGTTCGAGGGCACGGGGAAGTCCACGAGCGTCGGGTCGGAGTTGGTGTCCACCATGCCGAAGGTTTTCACGCCGAGTTTGCGGGCTTCGGCCAGCGCGAGGTGCTCGTGGTGGATGTCCACGATGAACACGGCTGCCGGCAGGCGGTTCAGCTCGGCCACGCCGCCGAAGTTGCGGTCCATTTTGGCGTGCTCGCGGCTGAGCGTGAGGCGTTCTTTTTTGGTGATGCTGGTGAGCGTCTGGTCGGCGAGCATGCGCTCAATGCTTTGCATTTTCTTGACCGACTTGCGGATGGTCATGAAGTTGGTCATCATGCCGCCGAGCCAGCGTTCGGTGACGAAGGGCATACCGACGGATGCGGCGGCGCGTTGCACGATGTCGCGGGCCTGTTTTTTGGTGGCGACAAAGAGGATTTTTTTGCCGCTTTTGGCCATGGCTTTCATGGCTTGCGCGGCACGCTCGAGGCACTCGGCGGTGCGGTTGAGGTCAATGATGTGGATGCCCTTGTGCTCCATGAAAATGTACGGAGTCATTTTCGGGTTCCACTTTTTGCGCAGGTGGCCGAAGTGGCAGCCAGCGTCGAGCAATTCTTTATATGTGGGCTTAACCATTGTTTTATCAGTGATGAGTTATGAGTTATGAGTTATGAGTGTGGGCGACGAACGGCGGTTTTTCCAAACTCATCGTTCATCACTCCTCATTCATCACTACTGAATTATCGCTTGGAGAACTGGAAGCGTTTGCGAGCTTTCGGTCTGCCGTACTTTTTGCGCTCGACGGCGCGGCTGTCGCGTGTGAGGAATTTCTTGGCTTTCAGCGGCTTCTTGAACTCTTCGTTCAGTTTCACCAGTGCACGGCTGACACCCATGCGGATGGCCTCGGCTTGGCCTTTGTAGCCGCCGCCGCGCACGTTGATTTTGAGGTCGTAGATGTTTTCCGCGCCCACCACTGCGAACGGTGCGGTGACGTTGGGCTGGACGTGCAGCTGGGGGAAATACTCCCGGTAGTCCTTACCGTTGACGGAGATTTTGCCCTCGCCTTTCATCAGATACACCCGGGCAACGGCTGTTTTGCGACGCCCGATGGCATTTATCATTTCCATTTTTACTTGAATGATGAGTGATGAATGATAAATGATGAATGAACTGCTTGATGAACGACGAACTTGCCTATTTGGAAAAGTTCATCATTCATCATTCATCATTCATCACTTGAAATTGATTGCTTCCGGTTTTTGGGCGGTGTGCGGGTGCTCGGTGCCGGCGTACACATAGAGTTTTTTGACCATTGCACGACCGAGTTTGGTCTTCGGCAACATCCCGCGCACGGCGCGTTCGAGGATGCGCTCCGGGAATTTTTCGAGCATCATCGCTGCCGGGGTGATTTTCAAGCCGCCGGGGTGGTGGCTGTAATCTTTATAGACCTTTTGGTCCATCTTGCGGCCTGTGAAGCGCACTTTGTCGGCGTTGATGATGATGACATAGTCGCCCGTGTCGGCGTGGGGCGTGTACGACGGCTTGTTCTTGCCGCGCAAAATAGCGGCGATGCGGCTGCCCAAGCGGCCAACCACTTGGTTCTCAGCATCCACGATGTACCACTTGCGGGTCGCGTTCGCCATTTCTTTGCTGACGGAAACCGTCCGATAGCTCAGCGTATTCATTATGCTTTTTACGTTTGATGGAAAAATTACTTGTCTGTCAGATGCCCCTGCGGACACCCTCCTCCGAAAAGGCGGGCGAAGGTAGAGCGAGCATTTTTTGCAACCAAGCTAAGTTTGAAATTTTTCCAAGAGGCCGGTTTTTCATAACTCATTGAAAATGAGTGCGAATATCGCCCGGCAGTAAAATCATCATTTTTTAAAAAATCCAGTTTTCGACTGATAATCAACGAGTTAAATCAAATTCCGCACCACATGAAAAAAGAGGACAAAACCGTGCCGCCGACCTATTTCGAGCAGGTGTACGCTGTCGCCCGCTGCATCCCGCGTGGCCGCGTGACCAATTACGGAGCCATCGCCGATTTCCTCGCGCTCGGCTCGGCGCGCACGGTGGGCTGGGCTATGAACAACTGCCGCCCCGGCGACCGCGTGCCCGCGCACCGCGTCGTCAATAGGCTGGGCGAGTTGAGCGGGCGGCACCACTTCCCCACCCCGACCTACATGGAGGAGATGCTCCGCGCCGAGGGGGTGGAAGTGGAAGACGATAAAGTGCTAAAATTCAAGGAGTTGTTTTGGCACCCCGGCGAGCACCTGAACCCTGATGATTTTTGAGATACCAGATTTGAGATGTCAGATGCCAGATTTGAGATGCCAGACTTTTGGGCAATCGTAAATCCCAAATCGCAATTCGTAAATCATCTCAACGCCCGGCTCCCGGCCCGCAGCGAACGCAAAAACATCCACAAAAACACCGCCGCCAGCCCAAAAGCCACCTGCGCGTAGCTGTCCATCCCTTCTTTTTTGAACAAAAACCCGAAGCCCGCTGCCGCGACGAGCAGCAGGGCAAACACGAACTGCTGCCCGACGTGGTACAGCAACCGCGCCCCTTCACGGATGTCGGGCGTGCCGATTTCGAGCTCGCCGCGATTGGCCGTGTGCAGGGTGCGTTGCAATTCTTCGGGCAGCGATAGCGCGGTCGAAACGGTGTTCTTCAGCAGTTTGCCGACAAACGACGCGAGGCTGCCGCGCTCGCCGAGCATGAACTGTTTGGCATAAGGCCGCACCACGTCTAACGGGTTCAGCGTCGGGTCGAGGGCGTTGCAGAGGCCGAGCAACAGCGTGAGCATCCGATTGAGCAGGACGTAATCTTTGGGCAACTGCACCGCCCCGGCGATGCTGCTCAACCCGACCTCCCGCACCAGCCCTAACAGGCTGTTGTTCAATGGATTGACTTTGATTTCCTTCAAATTCAGGCCCTCGAACTCCACTTCGTTTTGCAGGAAATTCCGCAGGGCGGCAATCATTTTTTCGGCCATTTTGTCCGCGTCGCGGCCCTCGGCGAGGAAGCCCATGCGCCGAAAAGCGTCCACCATGCCGGGCGTGTCGTTGCGCACCGCCGCCTCGATGAGCATCGGGATGCCTTCGCGCAGCGCAGGGCTGAGCGTGGCCACCGCCCCAAAATCGAGCAGCACGAGCGTGCCGTCGGGCTTCACCAAAATATTGCCGGGATGCGGGTCGGCATGGTAAAAACCGTCGCGGAAAAGCATCTGGCAATAAGCCCGCAGCAGGCGCGTGGCGAGGTCGCGGCGGTCAATTTGCCACTCGTCCAGCTGGGCGAGGTTCGAGATTTTCACGCCCTCGTGCCAGGTCGTGGTCAGCACGCGGGTGGTCGAAAATTCGGGGTGCACCACCGGGACGACGATGCGGTTCTCCGTGTCCAAATTTTTCCCGACAACCTGCATGGACGCAGCCTCGCGGCCAAAATCCAGTTCCTCCTCAATCATTTTTTTCAGCTGCGAGTAGAGGTAGTCCATGCCTTTCACGTCAAAAAACCAGCTGTGCAGCCGCACCAGCCGCCGGATGATTTCCAAATCCACGTCCGCAATCGCCTCTATTTGAGCGTGTTGCACTTTCACGACGACCTCCGTGCCGTCGCGCAGGCGGGCGCGATGGGCCTGGCCGATGCTGGCGGCGGCGATGGGCGTTTCCTCGATGTGCTCGAAAATTTCCTCCGGCGGCTTGCCGAGCTCGCGCAGAATCCGGTCGCGTACCTCCGAAAAAGGCCGGGCAGGGATTTGGTCTTGCAGGGCTTCGAGCGGTTTTTGGAAGGCTTCGGGCAGGAAATTGGTCAGGATGGACAGCATCTGCCCCAACTTGATGAACAGCCCTTTCAACTCCAAAATGGCATCGCGCACCCGCTCGGCATTGCGGATGTGCAGGGCAAGCAGGCGGTTTTCGTACCAACGCTGCCCAAAAAATTTCTTCAAAAACGACAGCCACAGGTAGCTGCTCAGCACGACCGTCGCCGTCCAGTAGGCTTTGCGGAGGCGGCGCGGGCGGGAATAGATGTTCATATCAATCGTGGGACTGGGAAATTGGGTGCGAAGTTGCGGAAAATGAGGGCATGAAAGCCGGGCACTTTTGGGCTATGCCGTTGACGAATTGCAACGGCGTAACGCTTCCAACGCACGTCGGTTTATTTCAAAAACGCTCGGCAGCAGGATTTTCGGGCACGGTTTGGTGGTTGGTCAATGCCTCCAATTTTGCATGGACATCGGCTCGCATCTCTGCCTCCAATTCGGCAAAGGCTTCGGGCAGGTAGGTTTTCAGGGTGCGCCCGTCTTGCAAGCGGCTGATTTTGTCGCAAAGCCCCGTCAGCGTGGGCAAAATGTGCGACGAGAGCAGTACGATGCGCTCGCCTTGTTGCTTGGTTTGGCGCAGCAGCCAGCCCAATTTTTCGCTGCTTTCGAGGTCGAGGCCGTTGAACGGTTCGTCGAGCAGCATCACGCGGCGGTTTTGCAAAAACGCCCCGGCGATGCCCAGTTTTTTCAGCATCCCGGTGGAGTAGTTGTTCACAAATTCGCCGAGCGGCAAATCGAGGATGGCTTGCCAATGGTCGAGTCCGGGGGCGTTTTTCCCGGCGACGAGTTCGAGGAATTCGCGGCCTCGCAGGTTTGGGTAAAAAAACGGCTCGGTTTCGAGGAAAGCGATGTCGTGCTTGGTCGCCCGCCTGCCGTCGAGCAAAATCTCGCCACTGCGCAGCGGCAGGAAGCCAAAAACCGTGTTGAAAAACGTGGTTTTGCCCGCGCCGTTCCAGCCGAGGATGCCATGCACCTCGCCGGGCAGGCAATTGAGCGAGAGGCCGTCCAGCACGTTTTTGGGGCCGTAGCCAGCCTGTATGTTTTTGATTTCAAGCATGATTTTGCGAAAAATAGAGCCGAAGCCGCTGGGAGGCTGCGCGCGATTTCCGGACAAACCAACCCAGCGCGACCGGCGTAAAAATGGCCGAAACCGTGAAAAAAACGAACAAGCCCGACAAAAGCGACTGCTCCACGCGCTGCCGCCCCGGATGCCAGACGGCGTATTTGCAGGCCATCGAAAAGCCCGTCGTCAGGGCCACGAAGCTGAAAATCGCCAAGAGGAAATACCAATAGTGCGCGTTGAACAGCAAAAAAAGCAGCGCGTGGGGCAGCAAAAACGCACAGGAAAGCCCCATTTGCCGGGCCATTTTTTTCCAAAAATCGGCGGGTTGGGCGAAGTGGCGTAGCAGGATTTCCTTCGGCTCCACGCTTTCGTAAAACGACAACATCGTCAGCCCCCAAAGGAACCCGAACAGCGGCAAGGTGCCAATCCACCACGACCCGGCCAGCGCGCAAACCCAGAAAAACCAGAAGCCGTAGCCCATGCGCCGGATGCCCGCCCGCCACTCGAACGCCCAACCGGGTAGCCAGTTCAGGTCAAAATTGGCGATGGATTCGCCCGATTTTCGGTCGCGGAGCGGCAAAAACGGCAACACGCCGACGATGCCGACGAGCAGGGCCAGCCCCCAAAAGTTTGAACTGGCCAACAGCAAAGCCGCCGCCGGGAGCGAGGCCAAAGCGTATTCGAGCCACAAAATCGGGCGGAGCGGCAGGTCTAATTTTTTCAAAAAACGCCCGTCGGCGCGGTTGAAATGCCAACTCAAAATCGGGGCAGCCAGCGCGAGACCCCACCAAAAGCTCGGCGAGTCGAAAATTTTGGCAAAAAACGCCAGCAAAGGGCCGAGCATCAGCAGCACCGCCACCAACATCAGGCCCCAGCCCGCCGCTGCGAGGTTGCGGTAAAATAGCCTTAATCGAATGAGGATGAAATGCGCCACTTTGTTCGTTGAGGCTCAAATCACGGCGTTTTTGCCCGGACTGGTCTGGCCAATGGCTCAAGTGGGCGGCGGTTTTCGCTGAACGGGCTTTTCGCGCCGACGGATTTTGGGTGATGCCACGAATGCTAACCCAATAGACTTCTTGCGAAAGTGGCAATTGCAATAATAATGGAAACACGGATTGGGCGGACTTTGCCGATGTAAGCGGATTTTTTGACAGAAAAAATCCGTGTAAATCCGTTGCATCCGCCCAATCCGTGTTTCCATTGGAGCCACAACGGGCGATTTTCGCAAGAGGTATAATATCAATCCACGCTCCGATAACGTTCCGCTCGAAAGCGCGGGCTGCAAATGCACGAAAACACCAAATCGTCCGCGCCGATGTTCGTGATGCGCTGCCGCACGCCCGCCGGGATGAGCACCACGTCGCCCGGCCCGACTTCGGTCGGCGGCAAATCGCCCACTTCGGCCAGCCCGCGCCCGGCGAGGATGAGGTACCGCTCGGCGATGCCTTCGAGCCAATGCCACGCGGTGGACACGCCCGGCGCAACGCGGGCACGGGCAATGGACACGGCCTCGTC
>JBKBIC010000073.1:0-20842 GCA_046299435.1 Saprospiraceae bacterium | reverse complement strand
GTTGTACATGAAGCCGAACGAACGATTGTACCGGAACGAAAGCCCGAAGCGTGGGCTGACATAATAGCTCGCGCCGAGCACGAAGCTCAGGTCGTTTTTGTCCAGCAAATCAGGCGCGACGACCGCAATCGAGCCTAAATCGTCTTTCGTCCGCGACCCAATCAAGCGGGCATACGACAGCCCAGCATCGAAACTCGCCCGATAAAACTCATCCCCGTCCTTGCTTTGAGCCGCCCAATCGTAATAGTGCCACAGCACGGGCACCTCCACATAATTGAGCGTCAGGGAAAAGAAAAACTCATCCGGGTCGCTGACCAGCGCACTTTGCGCCCCGCGTTGCGAAAACAGGAACTCGATGCTCGCGTCGGATTTTTCGCCGAGCACAGCGACGGCCCGGATACCCGCCTGAAAACCGAGTTTGTTGTAGCCTGCCGAGAGGTCGCCGTCAATTTGCGAGGCTGTGATGCCCGCCACCGCAGCGGCCTTGAACCGGCGTTCCGGCCCGGATTGCGCCCGCGTTTGCAGGGCAAAAACGAGGCAAAACAAAGAAGCACACCACAGGCGCACGGGAATGGTCGAGGGAAATTTCATAGTCTTCAATTTTGGATACTTTTGCGCGAAACGGCGGCTAAGGTATGTCGTCTGCCGTCAACCGTCTGCCGTCAACTGCAAATGAGATACACACAAACGACGCTGAAAAAACTGGAAGAGTTGCTCGAAGAAATCGGCTACGCTGTGCGCTACGAAAAAGGCCAGTTCAACAGCGGTTATTGCCTCGTCGAGAACCGCAAAATCGCCGTCGTCAACAAGTTCTTTGACACCGAAGCCCGCTGCAACTCACTGGCCGACATTGTTTGGAAAATCGAGCCAGACCCGGCCCTGCTCTCCGAAAAATCGGCGGATTTTTTGCAAAAGCTCCGCAAAACCAGTGAGTGAATGAGTGAATGCTAGAATGAGCGAATATGTCTCTGCGCTCCATTCCCGCCTTCACCCATTCCAACATTCGCTCATTCACTCATTGAGACCAATGAAAATCACGCTCCTCGGCACCGGCACCTCGCAAGGCGTTCCCGTCATCGGGTGCGACTGTGCGGTTTGCCGTTCCGACGACCCACGTGACAATCGCCTCCGGGCCGCCGCGCTCGTCAGCGACGGCGAGACGAATATCGTGATTGACGCTGGCCCCGACTTCCGGCAGCAAATGCTACGGGCAAAAATCCGGCACCTCGACGCGATTCTGCTCACCCACGAACACAACGACCACGTCATCGGTCTCGACGATGTGCGCCCGTTCAACTTCCGCAGCGGCCACCCCATCCGCGTCTTTGCCCTGCCCCGCGTGGCCGCCGAGGTGCGCCGCCGGTTCGAGTATGTTTTTGGCGAATACATCCCCGGCCTGCCACGCATCGAACTGGTGGAAATTGACCAAAATTCGTTGCTCCAAGTCGGCGACCTGCAAATCCAGTGCATCGGCATCGAACACGGGCGGCTGCCGATTCTGGGTTTCCGAATCGGAGACTTGACCTATTTGACCGACGTGAAAACCGTCCGCCCAGCGGAACAGCAGAAAATCATCGGCTCCAAAAAACTGATTGTCAACGCCTTGCACCACACACCTCACCCTACCCACATGAACCTCGACGAAGCCCTCCGGTTCGTCGCGGACATCGGGGCGGGCGAAAATTGGCTCACGCACATCAGCCATCACATGGGCTTGACTCAAACGGTGAGGACTACCCTGCCCCACGGTGTCTGGCTGGCGCACGATGGGCTGGAAATTGAGTTTTGACGGTGGACGGTGGACGGTGGACATGAAAAAAATCACTCATTCACTCAATTACTCATTCACTCAATTACTCATTCACTCAATGCTCGACTGGGCCGACCGACTGCGAAACCTCGCCACCCTGATGGTCATCGCCATCCATGTGGCCGCGCCCATTGCCGAGGGTTACACTGAATTGAACACTTCGTGGTGGTGGCTCGGCAATTTTTGGAACTCGGTCAGCCGGGCGGGCGTGCCGCTTTTCGTGATGTTGAGCGGCTATTTGCTCCTCGGAAAAGACTACCCGACAGGTGATTTTCTGCGGCGCAGGTTCACGCGGGTGCTCGTGCCCGCGCTGTTTTGGATGAGCGTTTACAGCCTCTACAACCACATCGCCAATGGCCACCCCGCTACTTTCACTGACTTCCTCGTCGGGTTGGTGCAAGGGCCGGTGCATTACCACCTGTGGTTCATTTACCTCATCATCGGGCTGTATTTGATTTACCCAATCCTACGCCCCTGGGTGCGGCAGGCGCGAGACGCGGATTTTTGGTACCTTTTTGCCGTGTGCGCCCTCGCCAGTTGGAGCCTGAAAATCATCTACACGTTCCACCACATCGGCATCGGCATCTACTGGGAGTTTTTTAGCAATAACCTCGGCTACTTCGCACTCGGCTATTATCTCGGTACAAAAACAGATGCCAGACAAGAGATACCAGATGGCAGACGGCCGCAACTCGCTGCTTGGCCTTTGACAATCAAGCAGTTGCGTTGGCTGGCTGTCGCACTCATCGTGGTCGGCACAGCTGCTACCATGCTCGGCAGCTACTGGACAAAATCGAGCCTGCCCACCGACACGCACCGTTATTTTTGGGATTACCTCACGCCAAACGTGGGGTTCGCCGCCGTCGGATGGTTTTTGTTGGCGCGGTATAGTTTCGGCTGGCGGCCGCTTTCCGACGTTGAAAAAGCCTTCTCGGAGGCCAGTTTCGGCATCTACCTTGCCCACGTTTTGGTCATGGATTGGTGGGCGCAGTGTGGTTATTGGCACTCGAAATGGCACCCGTACAAAGGCGTGCCCATCCTCATCGGCCTCATCACGCTCATGGTTTTCATGGTCGTCTCCGTCATCCGAACCCTGCCCGGCGGGAAAAAAATCACATAACCGAACTATGAATGATGAACGATGAATGATGAACAATGAACAACCAAACCCAACTCGTTCATCATTCATCGCTCATCATTCATAGTTCATCGTTCAAGAAACATGGTTGCAATCATCATGGGGTCGGATTCCGACCTACCTATCATGCAAAAAGCCGCGCACTTTTTGGCCGAACTCGAAATCCCACACGAAATGACCATCGTCTCGGCGCACCGCACCCCGGCGCGGATGTTCGATTTTGCCCAAAACGCCCATCGGCGCGGCATCCGCGTCATCATCGCCGGCGCGGGCGGCGCGGCGCATTTGCCCGGCATGGTCGCGGCTATTTCGCCGCTGCCCGTCATCGGTGTCCCGGTCAAATCATCCAATTCGATTGACGGCTGGGACAGTGTGCTGTCCATCCTGCAAATGCCCGAAGGCGTGCCTGTGGCGACCGTCGCCCTGAACGGAGGCCGCAATGCCGGCATTTTGGCCGCCCAGATTTTGGGCGCAAGCGACCCGGCCATTCTGGAAAAAGTGGCCGCGTTCAAAAAAGGTTTAGAAGAAAAGGTGCTCGAAAAAGCCCGCGTGTTGGAGGGGCACTTGTGAAGGTTGGGTTCAACAGAACGGCCTGCCCGGTGGTGCCCGGTCAGGCCGTTCTGTTGAACCCATCAAAATATGGTCTTGAAATCCGCCAGCCTAAGCAAGTTGACTTTCGGAAAGTCTATCCGGTGTAGCACACGGAAATCACGGTCTTCGGACACGATGTACGATGCGCCGCTCGAAATCGCCGCATCTACGAATTTATTGTCATCCGGATCAGCCAGCAAATTCCATTGAAAACGAGGGTCAATCAACACAGTATTGGGCAATTCGTCCAGTGCTTTCAGGAAGTCTCGGGCGATTTGCTGGCCGTATTTTCGAGTCAAGACCTCCTATATTCCAGCAAAATTTCGTGGCTCAGGCAAAGTTCAAACTCCTCATTCAGCAGGCGTTCTATGACCCAATGCTCCTCGGAATCTGCCGAAAAGCGAAGCCACGAAAATGTTGGTGTCCAGCACAAAAAGCATGGCAAATCAAGAGGGTTCGTTCAGCAATTCTTGTGCAGAATAGCCTTTTTCTCGCCAAACATGGGTTGCCCCGCGCACGGCACGTTCCATGAAATATCGCGCCAGCATCCGGCGGATATCGAGCAGTTCTTCTTCTGAAATACCGTTGGCATAAACCTTCAACAAGTGCAGTTGTAGGTTGCTAAGTGGTGCTGTTTGTGGCAATGGGTTCATGTTTTTTCAACAAAGTTAGTGCTTACCAAAACTCAAAGCCCTGCCAACCGCCCCGGCTCGGCTTCGCGCACCATATTATAAAGGTGGGCAAACACATCCTCCGGTTGCGGTTTGCTGAAATAGTCGCCGTCGCCGCCATAAGCCGGGCGGTGGGCTTTGGCCGCGATGGTCACGGGTGCGGAATCGAGATGGCGGTAGCCGCCCTGATTTTCCAGCACTTCTTGCATCAGGTAGGCCGATGCACCGCCGGGCACGTCCTCGTCGAGAAAGGCCACGCGGTTTGTTTTTTTCAAGGATTCGACGCACAGTTTCGGCAAATCGAAAGGCAAAAGTGTCTGAACATCAATGAGTTCCACCGAAATACCATGCGCAGCCAGTAAATCACAGGCTTCCTCTGCGATGCGGACGGACGAGCCGTAAGTGATGAGCGTGATGTCCGAGCCGACGCGCAAAATTTCCGGCACGCCGAGCGGCACGGTGAATTCGCCCACGTTGTCGGGCAGGCGTTCTTTCAGGCGGTATCCATTTAAGCACTCGACCACGATGGCCGGGTCGTCGCCACGCAGCAGCGTGTTGTACATCCCAGCGGCCTGCGTCATGTTGCGCGGCGTGCAAATCCACATCCCGCGCAACGAGTGGAGCATCATGCCCATCGGCGAGCCGGAGTGCCACACGCCCACGAGCCGGTGGCCGCGTGTGCGGATGATGGCGGGGGCGGCTTGTTGGTTCGCCGACCGCCAACGCAGTGTGCAGAGGTCGTCGGAGAGCGGCGAGAGGCCGTACAAAAGATAGTCGAGGTACTGGATTTCGGCGATGGGGCGCAGGCCGCGCATGGCCATCCCGATGGCTTGGCCCATGATTGTCCATTCGCGGATGCCGGTGTCGAACACGCGCTCGCGGCCATATTTTTCCTGCATCCCGCGCAAGCCCTGATTCACATCGCCGATTTGACCCACGTCTTCGCCGAAGGCGAACACGAGCGGGTTTTGGGCAAAATTTTGGTCAAAACAAGCGTTCAGCACCTCAAAACCGTCTTTCATCGGGGAATTTTCCGTGAAAACAGGTGGCACGACCGGGACACGCAACGGCGATTTTTCGGTCTCCGAATACAAATTGGAGCTGTACCAACGCTCGCCTTTTTCGGTCTCGCGTTCAATCAAAGCAGCCAATCGGTTTTTGGCCGGGCTATTTTTTCCGGCCAATGCAAACACAGCCTGCCGGGCGATTTTCAGCACCTCAATTCGCAGCGGCTGGGTGAGCGTCAGTTTTTGCAAATCGGCGGTCAATCCACCCAAACTTGTCGTTTCCGGGTGTGCGGCGCGGAGGTTTTCCAAAATCGAAGCCAGCTCGGTGCGCAACATTTCCACCTGCTGCCGGATGGCTTCGTAGGCGCGCTTGGCGGCGGCTTGGGCATCGGTTTTGGCCTGTTTCTGGATGGCCTCAACTTCTTCGGCTGTGGCAATTCCGCTCGCAATCATCCACTCGGCCATTCGGCGGTTGCAATCAAAATCCGCCTCGAATTGCATCCGTTCGGGCGATTTGTAGCGGCGGTGGTCGCCCGACGTGGAGTGGCCGAGCTGCTGCGTCACTTCTTGAATATGAAAGAGCGCGGGGCGGTGCAAAGCACGGACACGCGCGATGCCGTCGGCGTAGGTTTTCCGCAGGTCGGCGTAATCCCACGCCTTGGCCGTGTAAATGTCGAGGCTGTTGCCGCCGTCGCCCGCGAAGCCGGCAAGCGCCTCGGAGATGCTTTCTTTGGTGGTCTGGTATTTTTTCGGGACGCTGATGCCGTAGCCATCGTCCCAGACCGAGACCGCGAGCGGCACCTGCGTGACGGCTGCGGCGTTCATCGTTTCCCAAAACGCGCCCTCCGACGTGGAGGCATCGCCGATGGTCACGAACGCGACTTCGTTGCCTTTTTCAGAAAAATTGCCGCCGATGGCCGGGTTTTCGCGGAATTTTTTGGAAGCGAAGGCCAGGCCGAGGCCACGCGCCATTTGCCCGCCCGTCGGGGCGATGTCAGCGGAAATGTTGAAGCGGTTTTTGTGGTCGGTCCAATCGCCGTTTTGGTCAATGAAAGGCGTGGCGAAGTGGCAGTTCATCTGGCGGCCACTCGAAAATTTGTCCAAAATCGTGTCGCCATAAAGTTGCGCGAAAAACTCGTCGAGGTTCATCAGGCCCAGCGCGAGCATCAAAGTCTGGTCGCGGTAATAGCCGGAGCGGAAATCGCCGCGTTTCCAAGCCCGCGCCATTGCCACCTGCGCCACTTCTTTTCCATCGCCGATGATGCCGAAATTGGCCTTGCCCGTGAGCACTTCCTTGCGGGCTATGATGCTGGCCTCGCGGCTCAGGCAGCAGGTCGCGTAATCTTGGATGACCTCTTGGCGGTAATTTTCGGAGATGTTTTTGGCGGCGTTTGCGCCATTGGTGCGCGTGGCGGGAGTCTTTGTTTCGACCATGTTTTTCAAAAAAATCTGGTTGGGCTTGCGGTCAATGACCGTTGATTCGGGCGGCAAAGGTAGCCAATTTTCCCGCGCCGCAGGCATCCGGGAAGGCCGGGATTTCTGAGATAGCGGACAGAGGAAGCAAGGGTTCAATTGCTTGATTTCCAGCGCATTACCATCGGTTTGCCTATTGTTAACAGCGGTGGGTTTGTGGCAGAAGGGTACCTCGCGGACATTTGTCAAATCAATTCCACAACAAAAAAATTCAACTGCTTACAATGAAAAATCTCCTTGCTGCCCTCGCTTTCGTCGCCCTCGGCGCACTCCAATCTACCGCTCAAACCGCTGCCGAAGGCCCGGTAATGACTTTTGAGCAAACGACCATTGATTACGGCACAATTTTTCAAGGTTCCGAGCCGCTTCGGCAGTTCAAATTCACCAATACCGGCTCTGAGCCGCTCATCATCAAAGACGCACGCGGCTCCTGCGGCTGCACCGTCCCGACTTACCCGCAGGAACCCGTCATGCCCGGCGAATCGGCCACGATTGACGTGCGGTACGACACCCAGCGCATCGGCGCGTTCACAAAAACCGTGACCCTCACCACCAACGAGGCCACCGAGTCGCGCACTTTGACCATCAAAGGCGACGTGAAAGAGCTGCCCCAAAACTTCGGGACACCCACGACCACCAACGGATTCAAGCAATAATCCGAGGATTAACACACTGTGAATCGGGCGGCTGGCCCGGCGACAAAACACACGCCGGGCCAGCCGTCTTCCGACCTCATATTTTCTACATAAAAAATTGATTTACAGCAACTTACCACTCAAAATGGCGCATACACGGCAAGGTTTGACTATCGTTAACAGCGCGCTACTTTCAGCCTTCCGGCGTGGCCGCCTACCTTTGTCCTATCAACTTCGTCATCGAAAATTCTAATTGTTCACCGTAAAAAAATACGTTTTTACAACAATGAAACAGATCCTTTCCATCCTCGCTTTCGTCGCTTTTGGTGCTTTCTGCGCAACTGCCCAATCCACTTCCGGTGCAGTCATGACCTTCGAGCAAACGACCGTTGACTACGGTACGATTGACAAAGGTGCCGAGCCGCTCCGCAAGTTCAAGTTCACGAACACGGGCAACGAGCCGCTCATCATCAAAAACGCCAAAGGCTCCTGCGGCTGCACGGTTCCGACCTATCCGAAAGAACCCATCATGCCCGGCGAAAGCAACGTGATTGAAGTCCGTTACGACACCCAGCGCGTCGGTGCGTTCACGAAAACCGTCACCATCACCACCAACGAAACCGTCGAGACTCGCACTTTGACAATCAAAGGCGAAGTGAAAGCCGCTCCCGAAACACCCAGCGTCCCGGCCAGCACGGGCGGCCTGAAGCAATAATTCCTGAGCGAAATTTTTTGTTTTGATGATACGAGAACCCGGCGCGAGCAATCGCGTTGGGTTCTTTCTTTTTGACAAAAAAGTGTAACCCAACTGCAACCCATACGTCTCGTTTGGTGTCTATGGTTCTGTAAATTTTTTCAAACAAAACCGTCGAAAAGCCAAACAAAACCACTTACTTTCGGGCAACTAAAATTGAAAGCATGAAAAGCAAAAGTTTCCACAAGATTCTCTTGACGACCGTTGCTGCACTCTCGCTTTTTTCCTTCGTCTTCGTGAACGGCCACGCTTATTGCAACTTTGGCAAGCCGCTTGCAAAAACCGACTTACTTGAACAGCAAGTCGCAGAAGAAGAGGAAAAGCCCAGCGACATCCGCCTGCCAGACGTGACGGTGCTCGAAAAGTTGCTTAAACTCGCACACCGATTCGTCCCCGGTTCCAACTGAACTCGTTCGTTTTCAGCAAATTGCACAAAAACCGCCCTGCAAGATGTTCTTGCAGGGCGGCTTCATTTTTTCACCTTGAAAACCCGGAGCGAATCCCGCTGAATGACGGGCGGCACCCCGTCGGCCACGAAAAAAGTATCCGTTTTGACCCAAAAACGCGGCGCGGAAAAATCCAGCCCGACCGCCACCGGGAAAGCTGCCAGCGAACGCAGCGTGGCAGTGTCCATTTGTGCCTCTGAAAAATTGAACGCCCCGGCAGCCGCCGGCTTGGCCGAAAAAACCGTGTTGACGAGCGTGGCCCCCGCAAAATCGAGTGAGTCCGCAGCGATTTGGGCAAATTTTGCATTCTGAAAAAACGCCTCCCCAAAGCGGACTTTCTTCAAACGCGCCCCCGCGAACGTGCCACGCTCGAACGAGCAAAAACTGAAATCGCAGTCGCGCAAGTTGGCTCCAAAGAAATTGGCATCGTCCAGCTGCGCCCGCTGCAATCGCCCGCTTTTCAAGAAACCGCTCACCCGGCGCAGCTCCGCGCCCGCAAAATTGGCGAACCGCAAATCCGCACCGGCCAGCGACACATCCTCCAAAATCGCGTTCGACAAGTTGATGTTCCGCATCGGAAGCCCGTCGAAACGCACGTTGGCGAGCGTGGCGAACGAAAAATCGGCAGCGAGAAAAATCTGTTCGTAAGTGGCCGGGTGCAGTTGGCTGGCCGCCAGCGTGATGAGCAAATGGCCGCGTTCTGGGCTGGTTTGGCGGGCGGTCAGCGTGTCGCCTTCGAGGTAGCGGTACGGTTTCAGGGCCTTGCTCAGCGTCACGATGCGCCCAACGAGCAACGGGCTGAGGCGGCGCGAGGGGTTGTTTTTCAGTTCCGAGTCCATGTTTGCCAGCACGCCGTCGAATAAAAACACGAGCGAGCTGCGCCGGTCAGCCTCCTGCAAGAACGTCTGTTGTTCGATGCGGCGGTTCTGGAAATCAAGTTTTTCGTTCTGTTTTTTGAGGTAATACGTCTGCAAAACAGCCATCGTCAGCGGCGCGAGGGCCAGCAGCAGCGTGATGAAGCCCACCCGCGTCAGGCGGTGCAGCGCAGCATAAATCACGTCTTTCAGCGTCTCGCGTTCGAGTTTGAACTCATACGCCTCGTCCACGAATTTCGAGACGGCGTTCCGCAGCGAACGCCCCAGCACCATGCCCGTGAAAATATCCACCACCCGGCTGCGGGCGCGTTTTTGCGACGACAACTGCCGTTCGAGCCGCGCCACGCGCTCGCGCAGTTCGCGGTTTTCGGATTCGAGTTGGTGGTTTTCCATATTAACTGATTTGGTCAGGCCGAATTCCGCGCCGCATTGATGATGCCGAACATGGCCCGCAGCACCAATCGCCGCAGCACCTCGGCCTCGGCGGGCAGCACTTTTTCGGCCTGCAATTTTTGCAGCGCGAACTGCTGGATGGCGATGAGCGGCAGCACGATGGCTTCGCGGAGTTGGATGCTTTCGCGGGAAATGGGGTTCTCGCCCAATTTTTCGGCTTGGCCGGAAATTTCGAGCAGGCAACGGTCGGTGCGGCGGAACTCGTCGTGCAACATTTGCCAAAAACTGCCGAACTGTTCGTGCCCTGAAATCCAGCGTGTTACGTCGTAATTTGACTTGCTCAACGACTGCATCGAGTTCTCGACCAAGGTGCGGAAAAACAGCGATTCGTGGTAAAGTTGCCGAACCGCCTCGGCCTTCCCCGCCGATTCCAACGCCTCGACAGCCGACCCAAAACCGTAAAATCCGGGCACGTTTTGCTTCATCTGCGCCCACGCGCCCACAAACGGGATGGCCCGCAAATCCTCGAATTTCAGGCCCGCGTCGTTGCCACGCTTGGTCGGTCGGCTGGCGATGTTCGTGTCGCCGTACCATTTCAGCGGGGTCATTTTTTCGAGGTAAGGCACAAAGTCCGGGCTGTTTTTCAGTTGCAAATACGCCCGGTATGCGGCCTCGGCCAACTCATCGAGCAGTTTTTTTCCGGCTTCCGAAAATTCGCCGCCGCCAAAAATGTGCCGCTCTAGCCCAGCGGTGAACAGCCGTTCGATGTTGAACCGTGCCGCCGTTTCGGTGCCGTAAGTGCTGCTAATCGTCTGACCCTGAATGGTCACATGGATTTCGCGGTTCTCGATTTCCGGGCCGTGCGCCGCGTAGTAGTTGGCGTTGTTGCCGCCGCCGCGCCCCGGCGGGCCGCCGCGTCCGTCGAAGAAAATCACCGACACGCCGTGCGCCCGGCTGATGCGCGTGAGTGCCTCTTTTGCCCGAAAAATGCTCCAATTCGCCCTCAAATACCCGCCGTCCTTCGTGCCATCCGAGAAGCCGAGCATGATATGCTGCACCCGGTCGCGGCTGTCGAGGTGGGCAGCATAGTGCGGATTGGTGTACAGTTTTTCCATGATTGGCCCGGCGGCGGCCAAATCCTCGACCGTCTCGAACAGCGGCACGATGTCTAAATCGGTGGACGGTGGACGGTGAACGGCGGACGGCCTGTCGTCGTTTTTGCCGTCCATCGTCTGCCGTCCGCCGTCGCCCGTCAACCGGGCAAGGGCCAGCACTTCCACCACGTTCAACGCACTTTGGCAGTTGCTGATGATGTAACGATGGCAGCCCGCTGCGCCGTTTTCGCGCTGGATTTGCGCGACGGCCCGAAAACTGCGGATGGTTTCTTTGACAAATGGGTCGTCAAAATCGGCCTCGTCCACTGGCACCCGGTTGGTCAGCAGGAAATTGATGCGCTGGTCTTCGTCCCATTGGTTGAATTTTTCGAGCGAAAAAATGGGCAGCCGCGACTCCAAGTTTTTCAAAATATGCTGCCACACTTCGCCGTGCTTGCGGCTGTCCTGCCGGATGTCGAGGCTGGCAAAAAAGAAGCCGAACATCCTGACTTTCAGGATGAAACGCTCCAACAAATCCATAAACAAACCTTCGTACTCGGTCGCCAAGATTTGCCGTGCCTCCGCCAAATCGGTCAGCAGTTCGGTGCAGTTGGCGTAAGTTTTTTCGCGGCCATCGGGTTCGTACAGCGTCGCGTAAATCTTGTTTTCGATGGCACCGATACACTCCTCCACGCCCCGGAACGTCAGCCGTCGTTTCAGGGCGCGGATGTCGCGGTAATAGCAGCGCAGGATGCCCTCGCGGAGACGTTTGGCGACCTGCACCGTCGTGTCGGCGGTCACGAAGGGGTTGCCGTCGCGGTCGCCGCCCGGCCAAAAACCGAGTGCGAGCAGCCGCGCATTCGGGAAGTCGCTGGCCGAAAGCCCCAACCCCGAAAACAGCCGGAACACGCTGTCCGGCAATGCATTATAAAACACGTTTTCGAGATACCAACCGAGGCTGATGGCTTCGTCGAGCGGCGTAGGGCGGGTGCGATTGACGAAAGCCGTGCGCCCCAGCTGCCGCAGCAGCAGTTCGATTTGCTCCAAATCACTCTCCCGGATGGCTTGGCCGAGGTCGTTGATGATGCCCAGCACTTTGCCCGGATAAAACTGCGTGGGGTGCGCCGTGAGCACGATGCGGACGCAAAACTGGCCGAGTTTGGCGACCAATTTGGCGCGGCGTTCGTCCGAATCGAGCCGGGCAAGCAGGTGTTTCACGGAGCCTTTGCCCTCCAAATCGTGCGTCTCGCGGAAGGTCGCATCCTCGATTGAATCGAACAGAACTACTTGGCGTTCAGCGTATTGGATGAATTGGAACAGCAAATTCAGCCGCTCATCAGGCGCGGCCTGCTCGAAATATTCGCCCAAAAAAGTCTCGATGATGTCCGCCGGGCTTTTGCCTTCGGCAAACCCGCGCCGACACTCTTGGGCGAACAACGCGAGGTGCGTGCCGGTGGACTCGATGTCGCGGTACGGCAGGTTGAGGAACAAGCTGTTGTAAATCTGATATTTGAGCGCGACGGTGGACATGGGCTTTTTTGGCAAAAGTAGGGCGTGTTTGGTGTTTGGTTTTTTGTGTTTGGTGTTTCGTGCCCATCTCTAAAATTTGGCGACCCGGCTCGCGTAGTTTTGCCGCCAAAACTGCCGCTGCATGATTAATTACAACACCAAAGAATGGTTTAGCGTCGTGTTCCGGGTACAACGTTCGGACACGGTGCGCACGCTCTTCCCGCTCATCGTCGCCATCAGTTTGTACGCCGGGTTGGTGGCTTGGCTCGAAATGGAATACTGGAAATTGGGCGCGGACAACAAGCTCCGCAACGTGTCGGTGATGCACACTTTGCTGGGGTTCGTCATCTCGTTTTTGCTCGTTTTTCGCACGAACACGGCCTACGAACGCTGGTGGGAAGGCCGCAAACTCTGGGGTGCGTTGGTCAACAACAGCCGCAACCTTGCCCTGAAACTCGCCGCCATGCTGCCCGACGGCCACCCCGACCGCCAGTTTTTCCGGCAAATCATCCCGGCCTATGCCGTCGCGCTGCGCGACCATTTGCGGAGCGAACAAACCCGTGTCGAGCTGTTCGACCTGCCGGAAGGGATGCGCCAAAAACTGGCCGAAGCCAAGCACGTTCCGAATCAAGTGGCTGCATTGATGTTCCGCCACGTCCAACATTTGCATGAAAAAGGCACCATCACGGGCGAGCAAATGCTGTTTTTGAACGCCGAATTGCAGTCGTTCACCGACATCTGCGGGGCCTGCGAGCGCATCCGCAACACGCCGATTCCGTTTTCGTACAGCGTGTTCATCAAAAAATTCATCTCCACTTACGTCACCACCCTACCCTTTGGCTTCGTGTTCAGCCTCGGCTATTACGTCATCCCGATTGTGGCGTTCATTTTTTATGTGCTGGCGAGCCTCGAACTGATTGCCGAGGAAATCGAGGAGCCGTTCGGCGGCGACGAAAACGACCTGCCGCTCGAAAAAATCGCGCAGGGCATCGAGACCCACGTCGCGGACATCCTCGCCTGACGGGCCGGGGCGGCCCATCGGACTTTTCATTTAACGCGCACTTTACCCAAAGTTAACGCAGGCTTTCGGGCGACCCGGAGGCATGGGCGCACCTTTGCGGCGTTGACTGCCCTCTTGAAAAGAGGAAGGGTTGAAAAGTTGAATGGTCGGTTTTGCGCCTCCAAATTTCAACTTTTCAACCTCTCCTCTTTTCAACCCCAACAAAGAGCTTCATACGCAACAATGGGTTTCAATCAAGCGGGGAGTCCGACGCAAGGTCGGCCTCCCCGTATTTTTTGCTTTTTTGCATTGATTGTCAAGCAGTTGGCGCGTCTGGTGGTGCCGCTGGCGTGGGCGTTGCTTTGGGTTTGGCGGGCCGTTTTGCGGCAGGTTTGGGCGCAGGCATGGCGGGTGTTTCAGTCGGTTGCGCGGTAGCCTTCGCGGCGGGTGCGGGCTTTTTGGCAGCGGGTTTTGCGACAGGTTTTGGCGCGGGAGAGGCAGGCTTTGCAGCCGACTTGGCTGTCGGCGCGGGCTTGGCCTTCGCTTGGGTCTCCTCGGCTTTGGGAGCGGCTGGCTTCTCCACCTGCTTTTGCTCGGTGGCGGGCTTGGATTTTTTGGGTTCCGTTTTCGGTGCCTCTTGTTGGGCTGTTTCCGATTTGGGTGCCGCCTTTTTCGACTTCTTGTTTTTGACCGCCTCAGCCAACCATGCTTTGAGGTTGTGCTTGGCGGCGAGTTTTTCCAACACACTGATTTTCAGGAAGAAACGCAGTTTTTTGACGGCGTTGTGCATCTCGAAAAGCGCGACAGCATCGTGGATGTCGTTTTTCATGGCCTGTTGGAAAGCCTTTTTTTCGGCTTCATATTCGGATTTCGCTTGCTCGAAAGCGGTGCGGCTCGACTGGTAGGCGGCCAACAACTCCGTGTAGCCCGGCTGACCCTCGAACGTGCCAGCACGAACGATTTTTGATAATTTTTTCATGAACTTGGATACAGATATGGTGAAAACAATGGCCGCAAAAGTCCAGAACTCCGCCCGTGCGGAGTGTTAAGTTTCGCGTGGCAGCAAAAACTTAAAGATTGCGAAAAGAATAATTCATCTGCGGGAGTTGAAAAGAAGAAGGGTTGAAAAGTTGAACAAGGCTAAGTGCCCGCTTCAACTTTTCAACCCTTCCTCTTTTCAACTCAAAACTTTACTGCTTCACCACCTTCACCACGCCCGTCGCCGCCGCCCCGCGCAGCTGCACGAGGTAAACGCCGGCGGGCAAGCCGGCGAGGTCGAGCCGCTCGGTGTGCGGCCCGGCGGCCCGGCGGACTTGGGCCAAGGCCGTCCGCAGCGGGCGGCCCAGCAAATCGGCAATGACGAGGCTAACATCTTGATTTTCAGCAAGTTCAAACGAGGCGAAAGCCTCATCGCCCGCCGGATTCGGGCTGACCGACAATTTGAACGCCCGCCCAGCGGCCTCCGACGTGCCGATGACGTGGCCCACCAAAAACGTGTCTTGGAACACGCACCCGCGCCCGTCCGTCAGCGTCAAAACGTACTCGCCCGGCAGCAGCCCGGCGTTCGTCAGGCCGCTCGCGCCGTTGCTCCACGCGGCCATGTACGGCGGCGTGCCGCCCTCGATTTGCGAAACCACGATGCCGCCGTCGGCGTTCGCCGGGCCGCTCGCGTCGGCCACTTGGGCGGAGGCCAGCAGCCGGTCGGGCGCGGCGAGCGGGAACGTCCACGCCGCCGTGCAGCCGAATGCGTCCGTCACCGTGCCCTCGTACACACCCGGGCCGAGCATGGCCCAAGTGGGCGCGCTGGGGCCGTTCTGCCATTGGAACACGAACGGCGGCCTGCCGTCGGCGGGCGCGACGCTGATGCTGCCGTCCGCCTCGCCGAAACATGAAATGGGCGACACATCGGGCAGGATGCCGAGGTTGCCCGTGCGCTCCACATTGATTGTCAGGGAGTTGGAGCAGCCGAAAGCGTCGGTGACGGTGAGCGTGTACTGGCCGGGCGGCAGGTTTTGGAGCAGGCTGTCCGTGCTGCCGCCCGCCCACGCGAAGGCCAGCGGCGGCGCAGCACCGGACACGACCGCCGTGGCCGCGCCGCCCAACGTGTCGCCGCAAACGACCGGCACCGCAGCGGCGGCGAGGCTCGGCGGCGGGGCCTCCGGCACGGTCACAGCCAGGGTGTCCGAAAAGCCCTTCGCGTCCGTGAGGGTGAAGGTGTAGCTGCCCGGCGCGAGGCCGCCCGCTTGCAGCCCGCTGCCCTGCCCCGTGCCGCCGCTGGCCGCCGACCATGCGTAACTCACTGGCAAACAGGCATCCATGACCGAAAAAGTGGCCGCGCCCGCCGTGCCGCCCGCGCAGGAGCCGCGCACGTCGGGCGCGGCGGCCAGCGCGATGCCGGGCATCTCGTAGGGGCCGATGTCCACCGTGCCGCCGAGGATGCGGGGCCGCCCGTCGAGGTCGGTGCCGCCGGGCGGGACGGCGGTGTTGGTGCCCGCGTTCACGAGCGGCGAGCAGGGCCGCAGGCGGTAGTCCCCGGCGGCGGTGTCCACGAACATCGGGTCGAGGCCGAAGAGGTTGCCGGGGCCGTAGTAAACACCAACGGTATCAATAGGCGCGTCATAGAGCACGACCAATGAATCCTCGAGCAAACTATTGCTGACGTTAAAGGTTGCGTTTGGAATCCACTTCTGTCCTTTGTATGGCTGGAATATATCCCCAATCAAAATGGAGTTGTTGATATCTACTACGATATCCTTAGAGGACAAAATCTTTTCGGGGACAGTATTATTTATCCACGCACAGTTGTTGAACCTTATGTTCCCCTTCATGCTCATCAGCCCCCCTTGTTCGACAACATTGTTTGAAGAAAATACAACATTGTAGCTTGTATTTTCTTCCGTTTCTATTATGTTTCCTTGCCCAACAATATTATTTGAAAGGAACAAAACATCACTAAAAAACGAACTTCTGTAAGATGACAACAAAGCATAGGCTGTATTTTCTTTAAATACAATCTTTGAAGCCAAAGAGGGGCACCCTGCACCGCTCAGGTGCAGTCCTCTTCCAACGGCGTTCTTAAAAAAGAACATTTGTGTTACGTCTATACATAAATAGCCTGCGGATATCACAAAAACGGTGCTGGCCCCGTTTTCCGAGCAATTTATGTTATTAGCACGAACATAGCCGCCGCCCAGTGCTTCATTGCCAATAACGTCTACGTCTGTTGCGCTGTGATATAGGTTTTTATTAAATTGGCAATCGGAGATGTCAAGAGTCTTGACAAAGTTGAAATTCGTGAGGATTTTGATACAGCTTACTATCCCTGTGTTGTTTGAAAACTGGCACTTTCCGATGATTATATGTTCTTCGGATAGCCTGCCTAGTTGAAGAAACGCCCCCCCCCCAAATGAAATGGATTTATTCCCTTTAAACGTTGAACCCAACAACTCAATGTCATCCGCCCGTTCCGAATCCCTGAAATACAGCCCACCGCCGTAATGCCCGCTGTAATTTCCCTCGAACAGGCAAGAATCTATGTCCACGCCTCGCTCCACGAAGCTTCCCCCGAATCGGGCGATGCCGCCGCCGTCCAGCCCGGTCGAGTTCTTCTCAAAGACACAATGCAGGAACTGCGGCGCGACGGAGCCGTCGCCGTCGCCCAGCACCATGACCGCGCCGCCGTAGTTGAGCGAGGCGTTGCGCTCGAAGCGGCAGTGCCGGATGGTCGGGTAGGCGATGCCGTCCTTGCCGTCCATGTAAATGGCCCCGCCGCACTTCTTGCGCGAGCGGCTGGGGGCGGTGGGGTCGGTGCTGTTGGCGTTGCCGAAGCGGAACACAAAGCCCTCCACGAGGGTCGTGCTGTCGGGGTCGGCCATGTGCATGATGTTGTAGCTGTTGTCCGTGCTGTCGCCGGGCGTGCCGATGTCGCCGCTCAAGACGGTGTTCAGCACGGAAAGGTCGCGCTGCGCGGGGCTTGTCTCCGTGCCGACGAACCCGCCGAGCAGCGCCACGCCGCTGGGCAGTTCAAAGGACACATTGCGGTCGGCGGTGGCGGTGGGCAGGTAGGTGCCGTGGGCGACCCAAACGGAGTCGCCCTCTTGGGCGGTTTGCAGGGCGGCTTGGAGGTCGGGGAATGCGTCGGCCCAGCTCAGGCCGGAGTTTTGCCCGGCGGCACTGGCCTTGACGTACCAGCGTTGGCCCTGCGCCGAGAGCGCGCACCAGCAGCAATGGGCGAGCAATATGGAAAAAAGTATCTTTTTCATGGGAATGTGTGCAAAAGCGGGCCTCCCCGGCGGCAGTGCGCCGGGGAGGCCCGTGATGGGTGAGACGGTTCATTGCTTGATGAAGTGGCCCTTCACCTTTTGTTTGTCCTTGCCGGTGGTGATGATTTTCCAGACGTACACGCCCGCCGGGAGGCCGGGCATTTCCGGCACCTCGATTTGCTGCGCCCCGGCCTCGAGGCGCAGGTCGCGGTGGACGAGCAGCTTGCCGAAGGGGTCGAACACCATGAGCCGGGCCTTTTGCGCGACGGGACTTTGCACATCGAGCCACATCTCGCCGGAGGACGGGTTGGGGCGGCAGCTGGCTTGCAGCGCTTTGGTCGCCCCTTCGTCGGCGCGGGCGCGGGCGGGCGCGGGGCGTTCCGAGAGCCGGGCGGCGCGCTCCTGCCCTTTTTTGTCCCAGACCGCCCCGGCGAGGATGCCGTCGTCGAAGGCTAGCAGGGGCGACTCGTCGCGGCCCGTGCCGAGCACCCTGAAATGGAGGTGGAAGAGCACCATGCCGGGCTGCAGCTGCGGGTCAATCTCGACGGGGTCGGCAAACCAGAGCGCGCGGATTTCGCCCTGTTTGGCGCGGGTGATCCCGAAATTTTGCGGCGAGACGCCCGGCAGGTCGCCCTGCGAGGGGGTGAGCAACTCGATCCGGCGTGGGTCGAAGCGGATGCCGAACTGGAAGGCTTCGAGGTCGGTGGCCGTGCCGGAGTAGGTGACGGGGAAGGTCAATACTTCGCCTGTTTTTCGCCCTGCGCCCGCTGTGCCAAAAGAAAATTCTTCCGACGCTTTCCTTTGAAGCGGTGCGCTGTTTTTGCAGTTGCCGATGACGACGTTGTTGTTCACATCGCCCACCTTGACACCCACGAAATCAGCTTGGTTGGTACCGGAAGCGGGGGTTGAAATTGTGATGTCTTCGGGAAAATCCCAAAAACCTGGGTCGGACGGCAGAGGAAAGGTATGCGCTTTGTCCACGAACCGCCATGAAGTGTTATCGGGTAAGTCGGTATAAATACCTAAAATCAATTTCCGAAGTTCAAGAACGTCCAAACCCGTTACGGAACCACTCTTGTTGGCATCCGCCGCAATGATTTTATACGGCGAATCGAGCGTATCCGCACCCACGATGTGTTTGGTTATCAGCAATAAATCATAAGTGGATACACCGTTGAGGTCATCACCGTCCTTGGCGGGGGTCAGCTCGTACTCCTCGGTCGGTTGGCAGGCGCAAACGGAATAGGTCTCGCAACCCGTGATGTATGCCGGTGTCGGTGTCGTGCAGTATTTGCCGTAGGGCCTTGAGAAGGATATGCTTGTCTCCTCCACGAATTGCCCCGTTTCTGTTTGAACGTCGCCTTTGATTTCCGGCGCGCAAATCGGGAACCCCTCGCCGGAGATGTGCGCGTCCGGGATGGCGCATGCCTCGGTCTGGCCGGCGTAGCGGACGGTGAAGCGGCGCACGGCGAAGCTGTTGAGGCAGCCCTGCCCGCCGTAGTCGAAGACGACGGCCAACGACTTGGGCTGCCCATTCGAGAAGGAGAAGGGTAGGTCGCCCTCCGAACAGTAGCCGACAGTCATGGTGCCATTGGTTGCACAGTTGTCAAGGCTGCCGCAGGTGTTGTCGCAGGGCCAAGCACCGTTGACCGATATGTTGTTGATACGGTGCGTGGCCCCTCCGTAGAACTCAAGGCTCATGTCAATCTGGTCGAGATAGACGGAGGTAACATTGGGGTCAACGGAATAGGCACTGACCAGCACGTCCATCCGTTCGCAGTTCAGGTTGGTCGGGTCGGGCGTGACCACAAAGCGCAGCGGGCTGTTCTCGCTGCATGGTGGCGTACCGGGGAAGGTGCAGGTTTGCGTGTTGTTGCTCAGCGTCAGTTTCCGGCAGGTCGGGTCGTTGGCTATTTTGCCCGTGCCGTTCGGGTCGAGGCTTAGGACGGCCTCGCCGCCCAGTGATTCGTTCATGGGCTTGTTGATGTAGATACGCGCAAGCACATACGGCTGGGATGTGGTCGGCGGCGGGAACTGGTTAGTGGCGACCGTCGCGGAGCCAGTGATGCGGAAGAAATAGTCTTGGCCGCCGACTGGCACCGGGGTCAAGCCGCCTAAAGTGGCACCCGACCCAGCGGCGGCGGTGGGGACGGTCATCAAGTGGTCGTTGTCAACGTTCACGATGAAATCCAAGTCTTCTAGCGTGACCTGCGGGCCATAGTTGAGCACCCACACCGGCACTTCGCAAGAGCCGTCCGGGCCGGGCGTGGAAGGGCCGAGCTCGATTCGGATGTCCTCTACGAAGTCCGCCGGGAGGGACACGGTGATTGGGAGGCCTTCTGTGTCGCAGGCGAAAAGGTGCAACGGGTTTGTGGCATCGTCCACGCAATCGGGCGTGTTGGCGGTCGTGCGGTCGTACAGGCAATCCCCGCAGGTGAAGTTGAGCGTCTCGCCGGGGTAGGCATCCACGATGACCGTGAAAAGGTGCGCCTCGCCGTCGTCGAAATCTATTGGCTGGAAACCGCAGTCCTCGTTCGTGAAATTGTCGAAGTTAACAGTCACGCGGCCGTCCGCAGGCTCCACGCTGAACGAATACAAGGCATCGTCAAGCAGGGTAGCCCAATATGCGTTCGTACAGCCCTCCGAGACTTTTTTGACCAGATTGGAGTGCGGCGTGCCGCCGCCCGGCGCGGTGGCGACGAACTGGAAAGAGGCAGACAATTGCTTGTAGGCAAGGTGAAAATCTAAAATAGTACCGGGGGCAGGCGGGTTTGTGGGCGGGTTGAACCTCAAAAACCCCTCGAACTGTTTTTGGGAGCATGGGTCGTAGCCCTCTTGGGCTGTGCCGGTGCAGTAATAGGGGGAGTTTTCGTCAATAGGCCGGATGAAAACCCCCAAGTTGCCACAGGAAAGTTCTTGGCAAATCTCCCCCCCCCCTTGTGCGAAAGAGGAGAAGAAAGAGCACATGGTGCAAACCGCCAAAAAGGCCCGCCGGACGCTGGCAAAGCCAGCGACGCGAGCAAAAGCATGGTGGAGAAAGTTTTTTTGTCGAAAGCCATTTTTCATGGTGTTGAACTTTTTGAGTGTAAAAGGTTGATGGTGAATGGTTTGAAAGGGCTTGGGCCGACCTTGTCAATGAACTTTTGGGCAACCGGCGATTGGCAGTGCATCCTACAGCTGAAGC
>JBKBIC010000072.1:0-20895 GCA_046299435.1 Saprospiraceae bacterium | reverse complement strand
ATCGCACTTCTCGCATCCTTGATCGTGCATATTCTTGATTCACTAGATGCATCTTCTTGAAGTTTAATACTATTCCAAAGTGCTGTGCAACCGTGAATGTAGGTTCCAAACATTGGCAAGCGCGTGTTCTGGCGAACTGTCATCTCTGCATTCGGCAACATCTTGATCTCCATGTTTTCGAAGGTGAAGCCTGAAATGGGCTGCACATCAATGATAAATTCACCGTTTACAGTAAGACAAGGTACGGTCTGCGGAGTCAAAGGCAAAGAAGCCCATTAACACTTAGAAAATGGCTCAGCGAGGAGATGCCTGCGTTCGTCCCGACCACCTTATGACAAGTGCAATCGCCTTCTTGAGCGAAGGATGGAGCGGAGTAAAGGAGCAAGAGAAAGACAGCAGTATAGGCTATATGAGAATGCCTTTTAAGAAAGGTTGTTACGTTGAACATGATAAAAAATGTTTTGTGAAAAAATAAGCAGGCTTTGGAATTTTTTTGGCTGCAACGCACCTGTTTTTGTGGCAGCTTGGTGGCAGTGGTTCAAGTCATAGGCAAAGTGGTTGGTGGGAAAACAAAGTTCTAATCGCCCACTAAAATAGGCTATTCAACCCAACTCTCCGAGGGTGTTCAAATGATTTTATCGTCAAATTTGTGAATAGGCCGTCTGGCCATGCGAAACCGTCCCGGTCAAGTGCGAACACTAAAAACAGCAACCGCCCCGCCGCGCAACCAAGCACGACGGGGCGGTTTTCTTGATTTCCTGACGGCCCGGAAGCCGTGTATTTCAAATCAGTTTTTAGCCACGACAATTTTCCGCATCAGACCCTTGCGGCCCACCTGCACGCGCACGGAGTACAGGCCGTCGGGCAGCGCGGAAAGGTCGAGTTCGACGCGGCTTTCGCCCGTGAAATTGACAGCCGAGACCTTGCGCCCGGTGGCATCGAACACGGTGATTTGGCCGTCGGCGCGCATCGTTTCGGGGAAAATGGCCGACAGCTGGCCACTCGTCGGGTTCGGTTGCAGGCTGAAACCGATGGCCCATGTGGGTTCGTCGGTGCCAATCGTGTTGCTGACCGGGATGACTTGGCTTTGCGACGTGCAACCGTTCGCGTCGGTCACGATGACTTGGTAGTTGCCTGCACCAATGTTGGTGAGGTCTTCGGTCGTGGCCGCGATGGGCTGGCCGTCCTTCGTCCAAGCATAGGTGTACGGCGAAAGGCTGCCCGTCGTGCTGAGTTGGATGCTGCCAATTTGCTGATTGTCAACATCATTGGTCACGGCACCGACGGCGAGCGTCAGTTGCGAGAGCACCGTCACCTCGAAGGAGCAGGAGCCAACGTTGCTGGCCGCGTCGGTGAACGAGTAGGTCACGGTCGTGGTGCCAAGCGGGAATTGCGAGCCGCTCGGCAGGCCGTTGACCAGCGCGAAAGTGCCGCCTGCGGCTTCGCAGTTGTCCTCGGCGGAGGGCAATTGGTAGGCCACGACGTTGTTGCCGAAGCAGCGCACGATGCTGGGCGAGCATTGCATATCCGGTGCCGAATTGTCCACGATTGTCACTGTGAAATCGGTGCTGGCGGAGTTGCCCGCAGCGTCGGTGGCAGTGGCGGTGACGACGTGTTGGCCTTGCTCGTTGCAATCGAACGATGCGGGCGAGAAGCTCACGCCCGTCACGAGGCAGTTGTCGGCGGTTTGCACGCCCGTATTTTGGTCGTCCAACACCACCACGCCCGATGGGCCAATCGGGATGACAAGGTTCACGCCAGAAATGGTCGGTGCTTGCGTGTCGTTGGCTGCAACGGTGACGACGGTCGAGATTTCGCAGCCGTTTGCGTCAGTGGCGGCAGCGGTGTAGTTGCCAGCAGCAAGATTTGTGGCGGTCGGGCCGACTTGGCCGTTGTTCCAAGTGTAGTTCAAGTTGCCGGTGCCGCCTGTGGCCGCGACCGTTGCCGAGCCGAGCGGGTCGTTCGGGCAAACGGTGTTTTGCACATCCACGACGGCGATGCCCAATGCGGCGGGCTGGACGAGCGTGGTCTGGAGCGTGGTCTGGCAGCCTGCGTCGTCATTGATGGTTACGGTGTAGGTGCCAGCGGCGAGGTTGGTGATGGTGGCAGATGTGCCGCCCGTGCTCCAGTTGTAAGTCACGTTGCCCGTGCTGCCCGTTGCCGAAGCAGTGATGGAGCCGTTGGAAAGTCCGTTGCAGGTGGGGCTTGCGTTGGCAAAATCAGCCGAAAGGGCGCAATCCAGCCCAACTTGCACGACAAACACGGAAATACAACCGTTCGCGTCGGTCACGATGACGGTGTAAAAACCGGGCGCGAGGCCAGTGATGGTCTGCGTGGTTTCGCCGTTGTTCCAGAGGTAAGTGTACGGAGCCGTGCCGCCGGTCGGGTTGGACGTGGCCGTGCCGTCGTTCGAGGTGGTGCCGCTGGCGTTGGTGGCCGAAGCGTTGGTGACGAGCGGTGCGGGTTCGGTGATGGCAAATGTCAATTCCGCCGGGCAACCATTGGCATCGGTCAGGCTGACGGAATAGGTGCCGGGCGCGAGACCGCTGACCGATTCTGTGCTGACACCTGTGCTCCATGCATAGGTCACGGGGTCAGCGGCACCGACGAGTTGGACGCTGGCCGAGCCGTTGTTTTCGCCGGCACAATTCACGTTGTTGGCTTGGATATCGGCAGAAAGGGCGCAGTTGTAAGCATTGACCGTGACGGTTTGGACGGCGGTGCAGCCGTTCGCGTCGCTGACGGTCACGTCATAAGAACCGGGCGCAAGGCCGGTGACGGTTTGAGTGGTTGCGCTCGTTTCCCATTCGTAAGTGTATGGAGCGGTGCCACCTGCCGGGTTGGCGGTGGCAGTGCCGTCGTTGGCTCCGCTGCCGGTTTCGGCGGTTGCGGAGGCGTTGGCAGCGAGTGCGTCGGGCTGGCTCAATGTCGCCGAAGCGGTCGAAGTGCAGCCTTCGCCGTCGGTGACGGTGACGACGTAATTGCCCGCCGTCAGGCCTGTGGCTGTGGCTGTGCTCGCGCCGCTGCTCCACGAGTAGGTAAATGTGCCGTTGCCGCCTGTGCCGGTGGCTGTGGCCGAGCCATTTTGCCCACCGTTGCAGGAGATATTTTGGGCGACATCAGCGGTGGCTGCGACGGCTGCGTTTTGCACGACGGTTGCGGTGGTCGTGGACGAGCAGCCGTTGGCGGTGTTGGTCGTCTGCAAAATGTACTGGCCGGGTGCGTTGACGTTCAGCAGCGGCGTGGAACCTGTGGAGGTCGTGCTGCCGTCGGGGTTTTGCCAGTTGAAATTGAACGACGTGCCGTTCGTGGGCGTGGCGACGAGGTTGATGCTCTGGTTGTTGCAGTTCAAGTTGCCCGACGGGGCGACGGTCGCGCTCGGCACGGCATTGTCCAGATTGACAGCGGCGGCGGCGGTGGAGGTGCAGCCGTTTGTCCCGGTGACGGTCAGGGTATAAGTGCCCGCTTGGCCGACGGTCGGGTTCGGGGCAGTAGAGGTGAAACCGCCCGGCCCGGCCCATGCGAACGTGGCTCCGGTTGCTGGGGAAGACCCCGCGAGCGGGACTTGTGCCAATTCGCAGGTCAAAGTGCCGCCAGTTGCGGTCGCACCGGGGGGCGCGGTATCAGCGATGACAGTCGTCGAGGCGGTGGATGTGCAGCCGTTCGCGGGGTTGGTCACAGTGACGGTGTAAGTGCCGCCCGTGCTGACGGTCGGGTTTTGCACTGTGGAGGTGAACCCGCTGGGGCCTGCCCATGCGAAAGTTGCGCCAGTGGTTCCGGTCGTCAGTTGCAGGCCAAGCGTGGGCGTGGTGCAATTGAACGAGCCGCCCGCGACCGTTGCGCCGGGTGCGGCATTGTCCAAGGTGACGGTCGTGATGGATTCGGAGGTGCAGCCGTTGTTCGTGTTGGTCACGCGGAGGGTGTAGGTGCCCGCTGCGTTGGCCGTTGCGGTGAGGGTGTTTGAGCCAAGCGTGATGTTGCCGCCGCCGGAGGCCGTCCACAAATATTGGTATTGTGGGCCGACGGAGCCATTGCCCGTCAGTTGCACGGAGTTGGTGGTGCAAGTGAGCGTGCGCGGCGGGCCTGCATTGGCCGTCGGCACGTCGGTGGAGGAGGAGACGAACACTTGCGCGGTATCGCGGCAGGTTTTGGAGGCGATGGTGTTCGAGACAATCAGGTAATAATTGCCTGCCGAGTTGACGGTGACGGACGAGCCGGTGCCGATGTTCGCCAGTTGGCCGTTGCGCCACAAGTAGTTTACGCCTGTGCCGGTGGTGCTGCCGTTGTTGGTCAGGGTGATGGCGGAGTTGGCGCAAGTGATGAGGTTCGGGGCTTGGATGACGGCTTCGGCGGGTATTTTTTCGATGATGAACCGCACGATGCTATCGCAGCCAAAAGCGGTGGAAAGCGTCACTTCGTAGTTGCCGGCATTGCAGTAATTCGTGCCGCCGACCGGGAAGCACTCGCCTTCGCAGAGGTAGCGTTTGCCGAGGTTGATTTGCCGGCCTGGGCGGATGGTGATTTTTTGCTTGACCAAGCTGTCGCAGCCCAAGTAGGACTTGTACGGCAGGGAGGTGAGGTTGAACGTGCCGGGCACGAACAGCTCGAAGAAAGGCTCTTCCGGCCAAACGTAGGGGTCTTCGCCGAGGCAAAACTCCAAATCGGGCAGCACTGTCGGCGGTATGGGTTTGTTCACGATGGTCAGGCACTGCTGTTGCTGCGGTTGGCAATAGGCATTTGCGCGGACGCACAACTGCCCACCGACGGCCCCGTACCGAACGGTGATGGTGCGGCCCGCCGAGCCTTGACCCGGATAAGTACGCACGTTGCCGCCGCCGTCAATGGAGGCTCCCGGGGGCGCGACCCAAGTGATGGTCAGGGCATTGGTGATGTTTTGGATGGAGTAGGTCACTTCCGCAAACGGACACACATCTGTCGGGCCGGTGATGGGCGAAAGCGGGGACATTTGGGGCGGCTTGGCCGAGCCGTAGAGGTCGGTGATGGTGAATTCGTAACGCGAGGTGTCGTCAATGCCGCCGATGCCCAGTTGGTAGGGCTGGCCGGGGATTAGGTTGAAGGCCACGACATCGAGCGACGCGCCGGGGCCGAATTGGCCGGTGGTCTCGCAGGCGAGCGGCTTGTCGGACTGGCAGTTGGAGGTGATGAGGGCTGTGATGCCGGCCTTCGGGTTGGGGGTGTTGCCGCAGCTGATGTTGAAGCCCACGACGCTGGCCCCGGCGATGAAGCCGTACCAGCGCGGGCCGTGCAGCGTCTGGGTGCCGTCGCAGACCACCGTGGGCTGGCCGAAGGACGTGAACAGCGAGCCTTGTTGGCCGTCAATGTTGCAGTAGTAGCAGGCCGTCTTGCAGGTCGGCGCGCCGTCGGGCGGCGGGTCTTGGCAAAAGGTGATCTGAGCGTGGGAGGCTGTGGCGGCTATGCAAGCGAGCAGTAGTGTGGTAAAGATTGACCTCAACATAGGTAAGTTTTAGTGATGAAATGATTGAGTGTGAGAGTGGTGGATAGGTCGTTTGCTATTGCAAAACACGGGGAACTAAACCAATAATTTAGATTCGTTCAGCTTAAATTTTGCTCCGCTCGGTCATCCGTAAAATTGCCAGAGCAAGCAAAACAGGCTCTTCGCTTGGAGGGATATTGCCCAACAACGTCAATGCGCGTGGGATAGGGCTGTTTTGGTTGCTTGGGTCGGCCAGCGCAGCCGCAGGCCGCTCCCCGATTTTGACAAAAATCTGTGATTCGCTGGGGGCGTTTTCGAGGCGGGCCAGTTGTCGGGGCGATTTGCCGGCGGCTAAAAACACATCGCCGGCCAACACGCCCAAGGGTTGCTTGTCGAGCCAAACCTCCGTCTCTTTTTCCTTGAACCTAAAAATGAACTCCCGGTTGCTTGTCCGCGCCAGCAGCAACCCCGTGTTTTTGGCCGTCTGGCTGGCAAAAGCCACCGCAGGCTCGTGGTAGATGGTCGTGAACACGCCCTGCTGCTCGTGCCCGAAGACACCTTTTTTGCGCTTTTGGGTTTGGTTGAGCGAGAGCAGCGCGAGCGTCTCGCCGTCCCAGGGGATGAGTTGGGCGGCGAGCGGCTCCACTTGGCTGCGCAGCCGCTGCACGAGTTTGTCCCAAGCCGCCGAGCCGGGCCGGAAACTGAGCCGGAAAAACCATCGGGCAATGAACCAGATGAAGGCGGCAACACCTGCCACCATCGTGACCGTGAACATCAAAAAGAAGAACAGTGCGCGCATTTGTGTTGGGTTGTTGTGTTGAAAACAGCGGCTCTTGAGGCCAAGAAAATCGTGAACCAGCCACCGGACACACAAAAGACACCGCCCAGTTTGATTGGTTCGGACAAAAAGGACTGCCGCCCGACAAATTTCCGACGAACATCCCGTCTCACAACCTATCGCCCCGGATTGTCGTTCTCCGGTGCGCTTTGTCTCAACCCTCGTTTGTCATGCGTCCTGTCTGTTTTGCTTTGCTCGTCAGTTTGCTTTCCGTCGGTTGCCGCCACAATTTCAACTGGCTGCGCCTCACGGCAAGCGACCGCCAAATCCGTCGCTCGTTCGCCGACGCGCCGGTGCAGCCGCGCATCGGCTATTTGCGCTCGCTCGACCGCCGCATTCGCTACATGGAAATCGGTGCGGATTCGCTGCCCGTCACCCTCCTGTTGCACGGCTCGCCGAGTTCGATGGTCAGGTTCCGGCGGTGGTTCCGCGATTCGAGCATTTACAACCACACGCGCTTGGTCTCCGTTGACCGGCCCGGCTACGGGCGCAGCGGGTTTGGGCGGGCGGTTCCGTCGGTGGCGCGGCAGGCCGCGCTGCTTGCGCCCGTGTTGCATCATTTTTCAAAGAACGGCCCGGTGACGTTGCTCGGCAAATCCTACGGCGGCCCGGTGGCCGCAAAACTGGCGATGGATTTCCCGGACGAGGTCGGTTCGTTGGTGCTGCTCTCGGCTTCCGTCCAGCCTGCTGCGGAGGACACGCCAGCCATCGCCCACAAAATCGTGCGTTGGCCTGTGCGATGGGTTTTTCCGCGTGTCGGCAAAGTTGCCACCCGCGAAAAATTCAAGCACACCCAAGCATTGGAGGAGATCCGCGACGGCTGGCCGCGCATCGTTTGCCCGACTTGGGTGCTGCACGGGTGCCGCGACAGCCTGATTTTTTACAGCAACGCCGAGTTTGCGTGCCGCGAATTGCGGAACGCACACGATGTTACGTTGGTTGCGTTCGATTCGTTGGGTCATCGGGTGTACAATCACGCGCCCGAAGCAGTGCGGCAATATTTGCTCGAAGCCGTGCGCGGGCGGCGGTGAAAAGGCCGTTGCTGGGTTAAGTTTTGCGCCGCCCTCGTTTCCACCTTTTCGTTTCTATCTTTGCCCGCCTTTTCGGGGCAGTTTTGCACGAAAATTCAAAAAAAGCGATTTCCGAAGCTACAAATGCGGGTCGCGGCACGTTCTGGCCGCGTCCTTGTTTTTCAAAAAAATAGCATGAGCAAATTCCTCGTCAGCCTACTTGCGCTGCTTTTCTCGCTGCCACACCTCGCGGCGCAAACGCCAGACAGCCTCCCCGTCATCCCTTACGACAAAGTGCAGGAATACGAAATCGGCGGTTTGCGCGTCAGTGGTGCCCAATTCGCCGATGCCAACGCACTCATCGCCATCAGCGGCCTGCGCGTGGGCGACAAAATCAAAGTCCCCGGCCCGGCCATCACCAAGGCCATGCAATCGCTCTGGGGCCTGCGGCTGTTCACCGACGTGCAAATCAACCGCGAGCGCACGGCGGGCAGCATCATCTTCCTCGAAATCGTCGTCACCGAGATGCCGCGCTACACCCGCCACTCGTTCACGGGCGTGAAAAAAGGCGCGCACGACGACCTCAACGGGGTCATCAACAAGCACATCACGAAAGGCGCGATCTTCACCGACAACGCCCGCGCCACCCTCCAATCCGCGCTCAACGGCTACTATGTCGAAAAAGGCTACCTCGATGCCAGCACCAAAATCCTGACCTTCCCCGACGAGCGCGGCACCAACGCCGTGCGCCTCGAATTCGTCATCAACAAGGGCAAAAAGGTCAAAATCCGCGACATCACGTTTTCGGGCAACGACAACGTGAAGGCCCAAAAACTGCGGAAAAAGATGAAAAACACCGCCCGCAAGCGGCGGCTTTTCAAAAAATCCAAGCTCGTCCGCAAGGAGTACGAGGAGGACAAACTCAAAATCGAGTCTTACTACAACACCATCGGCTTCCGCGATGCACGGGTCGTCAGTGATTCCGTCTGGCGCACGAAAAAAGGCGAGCTCATGCTGCACCTCGACATCGCCGAGGGGCACCGCTATTTCTTCCGCAACATCGCTTGGAAAGGCAACACGATTTACGACACGAAATTCCTCGACCAAGTGCTGGGCATCAAAAAAGGCGATATCTATAACCAAGAATTGCTCGAAACGCGGCTGCGGTTTTCGCAGGACGGGCGCGACATTTCCTCGCTTTACCTCGACAATGGCTACCTTTTCTTCAACATCGAACCCGTCGAAACGGCCATTGACAACGACTCCATTGACCTCGAAATGCGGATGTACGAAGGCCCGCAGGCCACCATTGACCGCGTGACCATCACGGGCAACGACCGCACCCACGAGCACGTCATCCGCCGCGAACTTTACACCCGGCCCGGCGACAAATTCAGCCGCTCGGACATCATCCGCTCGCAGCGCGAAATCATCAACCTCGGCTACTTCAACCCCGAAGCCCTCGGCATCAACACACCCGTCAACCCACAGCGCGGCACGGTGGACATCGAATACACCGTCGAGGAGAAGCCCAGCGACCAGCTCGAGCTCTCAGCAGGCTACCAGCCCAGCACGGCATTCTCGCGGGGCGGTGTCATCGGTACCTTGGGCGTGACGTTCAACAACTTTTCGCTCCGCAACATCCCGAACCGCAAATCTTGGAACCCGCTCCCGCAGGGCGACGGCCAGCGTTTCTCCATTCGCGGCCAGACGGCGGGCGACCGTTTCCAATCGTACAATGCCTCGTTCACGGAGCCATGGCTCGGCGGCAAAAAGCCCAACTCGCTCACCGTCGCCGGCTTTTACAACAAGTTTTCCTCCGGCTTCGAGGGCGCGAGCACTTACCAACGGCTCGATATCATTCAGGGCACGGTCGGCTTCGGCACCCGCTTGAAATGGCCCGACGACAACTTCGTGTTCCGCGCCGATGCCGACATCCAGACGCTGAAAATCAACAACTGGTTTTCGTTCCAAGACGACCAAGGGCGCACCGTGCGGCAGGGCATTTACCACAACTACAACCTCGGCCTGACCATCGCCCGCAACAGCATCAACGACCCGATTTTCCCGAAAACCGGCTCGTTAGTCAGCCTGAAAATGCAAATGACCCCGCCGTACTCGCTCCTCAATGGCCGGAACGCGGCGTTTTACGATACGGCTCAAAACGTGCAAGCCCTCTATCGCTACATCGAGTACATCAAGTGGCGCGTGGACGCGGAGTGGTACACCACGCTCGTCGGCAAGCTCGTCCTGAAAACACAGGCCAAAATCGGCTTGCTGGGCCGCTGGTCCAAAAAGACCAACCTCTCGCCGTTCGAGCGATACGACCTCGGTGGCGACGGCCTCTCGAACCAAAACTTCGGCCTCAACGGGCGCGACATCATCAGCCTGCGCGGCTACGACCAAGGCGACATCATGGCCAACCTGCCGGGCGGCGCAGGCGTGTTCAACAAATACACCGTCGAACTGCGCTACCCCGTCTCGCTCAACCCGCAAAGCACCATTTTCATCACGGCTTTCGCACAGGGCGGCAACGCTTGGCAAAACGCCCGCGAATTCAACCCCTTCGACTTGCGCCGCTCGGCGGGCATGGGCCTGCGGGTGTTCCTGCCCATGTTCGGCACACTCGGCTTCGACTACGGCTTCGGCTTCGACAAGCCCAGCCTCATTGACAGCGGCGCGAAATGGACAGAGTTCGGGCGGTTCAACATCGTGCTCGGCTTCGAGCCGGATTGATGGGCAGGGAAGAGGAACGAAAAGCAAACGGGGCGCGACTGGTTTCCAGTCGCGCCCCGTTTCATTGGGCTGGAATCACATCCTCAAAAATCGCGCGGGCTTTGGGTCTCCACGCCCTCGCTGGGGTTCAGCCAAAAACGCACCGTCGCCTCGACGGAGCCGTTGTTGAACTTCCGCAGTTGCGTCAGGCCGATGTCGTAGGAGAGCGCGAAAAAGAGTTTCGGGGTGATGTACACGCCCGCCAGCAGGTCGAGGCTTTCGCCGCCCGCGCTGGTTTTGCCGCCGCCCGTGCGGTAGGTCAGTCCGGTGAGCACCCGTTTTTGGAACAGGCAGTTGAAGTTCAGGTCGGCATCGAACGGGGTGTTTTTCGTGTATTTCAGGAGGGTCTGGGCCGTGAGTTCCACGCCCTCGGCAATGGGGAATTTCACGCCGCCCATCGCAAATGCTGTCCGTGCCTCACGGGACAGGATGCCGCCCGTTTCGGCAAAATCAATGTTGTTCTGCACCAAGCGCGGCACGGAGATGCCCACGAAAAACTTGCTGTCGTCATAATATGCCCCGAACCCAAAGTTGGGCGCGAGCTTCGATTGCGGGTCAGTCGGGATGGCCACATCGGTCGAAATCGGTTGCGTGGCTTGCAGCCGCGAGTCGGCCCAGTTTTGGCGCACTTGCCGCAAACTGGCCTGCACCCCGAAGCCTAACACACCTTTGTAAACAGGGATGCGATAGCAATACGCAAGGCTGAACGTGGTGTTCGTCGTGATGCCCACCTGCGTCCGCGCCAGATTGCCGCCCACGCCCACGCGCCCGTTGAGCATCGGGTGCGAGTACGAGGCCGCCTGCCCGTTCGGTGCGCCCTCCAAGCCGAGCCATTGGCTACGGTGCAGCACGACCAATTCCGGGCCGTCCGAACTGCCCGCGTAGGCCGGGTTGTAGCCCAGTTTGTTGAACATGAACTGCGTGTATTGCTGCTCTTGTTGGGCTTGGGCGAGCAGCGCGAGGCAGGTGAAGACAGTCGGGAGGATGAGTTTTTTCATCAATGTTATGTTTTGGGAAAAGCATCAAGCGACAGCAAACTCCGTCAACTGGCGCACATCGGCAGGATGAAAACCAATGACGATGTCCGATTTTGGGACACCTTTTTCTATCAAATCCTCCACGATATCGTAGTCCGTGCTGTTCTCTTGGAGCCAAATTTTACCATTCTTAATGTCCAAGTGAAGGATGCAGAAGAACACACGCCGACCATTTTCCCAGCCGACGGCAAGCAATTGATAATGGTCATGCTCGGTGTCAAAAATTAATTGCTCTTCCACGTCAGGCTGTCCATTGGAAGGCGGCGTGGCATACGAAGTCAAGAGTTCCTTGACCCAGTTTCGATAGTTCACCAGTTTTTCCATTCGACAAGCGTTTCGGTTAAGTGATTGAAAATCAGAATGTTGATTTTTTCTGCTTGGATAATCTCTTGGATGAGCGGCCTTTGGAAAAAAGAATCGTAGGCAAATTGTGGCACTGCCAAATACAAGGAGCGGTCGGAGTTTTCTTTCTTCAAAATCCAACGATAAAGGCTGAACTGCCCATAGGCATCCTCAAAATCAGCCACAGGGGAAGGGCTGGTAAAACCCTTGATTTCCACCGCAATACGCCTTCCCTCCTTTTCCGCCGCAATGATTTTTTCTGCGCCGAGGTCAATTTCGCCTTTCACATCCCCTGACTTTACCCGAAGCGGGTCATCAGTAATTGTCCAGTTGTCTCTTTCGAGTGCCTTGCGGACGATGTTGTGGAATTTGTCCCTTGCCATACTGCTTTGTTTTTGCAAAAGTATCTGTTGTTCAATGGATTATCCTCACCGCTGAATCAGCACAAACCCGCTTCGCTCCGCCCCGTCGCCGAACCGCACCACGAAAAAGTACGTCCCCGTCGGCAGCGGCTCGCCATTGAACTCGCCCGCCCAATCGTTGCGGTACGGCTTGGCGTGGAAAACCTCGTCGCCGTTGATATTGAAAATCGTCACTTCGTTGTCCTGTTGCGCGTCCTGTTCGAGGCATGGGATGAAAAAAATGTCGTTCACCCCGTCCTCGTTCGGCGTGAAAATCGTCGGAATCGCGCAGCCCACCGGCTCCGTCACCTCGAAAATCACCGTCGCCGTGCCGTAGCTGCTGTCGCAATTCAGGTTGTAAACCCGGTACACGAGCCTGTCCGGCTGGTAAGTGAACGCCCCCTCGCCCGTTTGTTCCAGCGTCCCGTGCTGCGGCTGGGCAAAAACGCCCACCTCGAATTGCGTCGGCAGCACGTCGTTGAGCAGCACGTTGAAACTCGTTTTATGGCCGTAAGCCACTGACAATGTGTCGTTTGCGGGCACGGGCGTTTGCTCGAAAAAAATGCGGAGCGTGTCCCGCGATTTCGCGCCGCACACGCCGCCGTTCGTTGTCCAAAAAATCAAATTCTCGCCCGGCGCGAGGCCGCAGACCGTCGTTTGCTCGCCGTTCGGGTTCGTGAAATTGACCGCCGGGCTGGCCGCCGACCATTTCCCCGTTTCAAAATTGTCGAGTTTGGCGGCCTGCAACTGGTCGCAGCCCGCCGCGTCGCACAGGCTGCGGTCGCTGCCCGCGAATGCCTCCGAGCCGATGCTCCGCACCACCGTCGTATCGGTGCTCGTGCCGCAGCCCACGTCGGCCAGCGTCCAATAGAAAAAATAGGTATTGCCCGGTTCCATGCCCTCGACCGTCGCGGCGGGCACACCGGGGTTCAAAATATCAATGCCGAGCAGGATTTGCCCGCTCGGCTGGCTCCACGAGCCGGAGGTCGTGAGTGGCGCAACTGCTTGAAGCACAACACTTTCGGCAAAACAAGTGTCAATTTTGTCAATCGAATTTGCCCGCTCCAACGTGCTGACATAGACGGCCACCGTGTCGCTGGCGTAATTCGCGCAAGCCCCGTTCGAGAGCGTCCACGCGAACGCATAATTGAAACCGCCTGCAAAATTGGCGACCGTCGCGTTGGCCGCAGCGGGGTTCACGATGGTCGCCGCCGGGCCGGAAACCTGCGTCCAAATGCCCGTGCCGATGGCCGGAGCCATGCCCGCGAGCGTGAGCGGGTTTTGGTCGCAGGCCGTGAAATTGTTGCCCGCAAACGCCGGGTCGGTCGGGATTTTGAAAAATGAAACCGTCGTCGGCAGCGAGGGCACGGACGTGCAGCCGTCCAGCGTGGCCGTCGCGTAAAATCCGGCTTGGCCTGCGGCAAAACTTTGTAAATCAGCGATTTGCAACTGCAAAGCCAGCGTCGGCGCGGCCAGCGGTTGGTTCGTGGCGGCATCGAACCAAGTGTACGTTGCCAGCGGCGTGGCCGAGCCGGGCAGCACGTTCAAGGTCAAAACCGCCCCCGGCGCGTCGAGGCAAACGCCGCCGCTATTTTGGGCGACAGGCGCGGGCGGCACAGGTTTCACGACGATTTCGACGGGCTGGCTGGGCAACGACGAGCAACCGTTTTTCCGCACAACCAATTGATACTGACCGGCTTGTGTCATCTGGATATTCGGCACCGTCGGGTTGTGGATGCTCGCCGTGAAGCCCGCCGGGCCGCTCCACGAATATTGCAAAGTCGGGTCGAACGGCGCGTTGAGTTGCAGCGTCGCGCCCGCGCAAATCGGCGAATCGCCCGAAATCACCGGGGCCGTCGGGGCAGGATTGACCGTCAGCCCGACTGCCGCCGAGGGCAACGACGGGCAGCCGTCCACCGTGACCGACACGGCGTAACTGCCCGATTGGTTGGCCGCGTTCGCGTTCGAGATTTGCAGCACGCCCGTCGGCGTTTGGGTGTTGCCATCGGGGGCCGACCAATTGAAAACTGTCTGATTACCAACGTATTGGTTCGCGTTCAGGACGCGGATTTCGGTGTTTTCGCCCGCGCAAATCACGTTCGGCACGGCCTCCAAAAGCGGCGTGGCCGGGCGGTCGCGCAGGTCAACCAGCACCGATTTTTCGAGCGAGGCGCAGCCGTGCTCGTTTTTCACCGTCAGGCGGTAAGTGCCGTTCATGGTCTGGTTGGCGTTCGGCAAAACGGGCATCGGCAAATTGGACACAAACCCGTTCGGCCCCGCCCAATGGTAGGTGTCCAGCGGGTTTTGCTGCACCAAAACGGCCTCCAACACAAGGTCGTTGGTGCCTGACACGCAGCCCTGCACCCCATTGACCCAAGCCGTCGTGAACTTGACCTGCGCGATTTTCGGGGCGACCGAAACCGCCACCGCGACGGTCGCCGTGTCCGCGCAACCAATTGAGGTTGAGGCGATTACGGTGTAAGTGCCTGCCACCGCGTCGGCCACCGGGTTTTGGTTGAACGAGGCAAAATTGCTCGGCCCCGACCACGAATAGGTCACGCCGCTGGCGTTCGCCGACGACTGCAACTGCAACGCGCCACCCTCGCACACGGGCGAATTGGCGAGCGCGACCACCGTCGGCTGCGGCTGGATGACCACCGAGACGGGCGCGGAAACCTCGCTTTCGCAGCCCAATTGGAGCACAAAAACGCGCCACGCCCCAGAGTCCGCGAGGGTCACGGCGGGCAAGGTCAGCGCGTTGATTTGGGTCACGGTCGTATCAAAATAGGGCGACAGCCAGACGTACTCTGCGGCATTTAAAGTGTTGCAAGTCAATTGAATAGGCTGCCCGGCACAAACCGGCCCGACCGCCGCCATTTGCGGCGCGGCTGGTTTCGGGCGCACCTGCACGTCCACGTGCGCGGGCAGCGAGGGGCAGCCGTTTTGATATATGATTAAGGTGTATTGCCCGGCGTTCGAGGGCGTGGCGGGCGCGATGGCGGGCGGCAGTTGCAGGTCAGAGAGAAAACCGTTCGGCCCCGACCACGAATACGCGATGCCCACGCCCTGAATGGCCGTGCCGATGGCGAGCGTTTCGCCCGCGCAAATCGAGATGCTCGGCTCCAAAACCGAGGCCGCCGGGCGGGCAAAAACCGTCACCGCGAGCGCAGCCGACGGCGCGGACGTGCAACCAAAAGCGTTGATTTTCACGAAAAACTGCTGCTGCCCCGGCGGCAAACCCGTGATTTTGAACTCCGGCGCGGCGGTCGTGCCGAGCAAAACCTCGTTACCGGGCAGGCCCGAAAACCACGAATACGACACGTTTTGCCCGCCAAACGCGCCCGTCCGCAGTGTCAGGGCCGTGTCCAAATTTTCGCAGAGGCTGGTTTTGTCGGCGGTCAAGGCGGGCAGCGGCAGGTTCAGCACGTCCAAATTGAGCGTCCCGGTGGCCGTGCAGCCGGTCACGCCCGTGACGGTCACGGTGTAATTGCCTTCGTTGGCGAGCGTCGCGGCTGACACGACGGGGTTTTGCGCGGTCGAGACGAAGCCACCCACGCCGCTCCACGAGTAGGTGAACACCACGTTGCCGGGCGCGGCGGGCGGGTTGGCGAGCAGTTGCACGTCGCTGCCTTCGCACACGCCGGGCGCGAAACTGGGCTGGAACGTGGCCGTTTCCACGCGCACCGGCACCGTGCAACTGGCCGAATTGCCCGCCGCGTCGGTCGCCGTGAGCGTGACCGGGACGTGGCCGCCCGCGTCGTTGCAGGTGAAATTTGATTTGGAAAGCGCGAACGCGAGGCCAGCCGCCGGGGTGCAGTTGTCCGTCGAGCCGCCGTTGATTTCCGCTGGGGTGAGTGTGTAAGTCGTTGTGCCAGCGGGATTGGTGAAAATCGTGGTGGCCGAACATAAGGCTGTCGGGCGCACCGTGTCGCGCACGGTCAGCGGGAAATTCACCTCGCCCGGTGTGCCGCCCGCGTCGGCCACGCGGTACAGAATCGTAAAGTTTCCGGCGGGCAAATCCGTCGCGGTTTGCGCCCCGGCGAGCGTGCCAGACTTGACCAAAGTGCCCGTCGCCGCGTCCGAAATTTCAAATTGCACGTTGGCAAACGAGTACATCAGCACGGCCTGCGCCGCCGAATTGCCGTCCGTGCCATCGGGCAAAAGCGGGGCGCAAGGGCTGATAAAATCGGTGAACGTACCCGCGTTTTTGTTCGAGACGAGCCGCACGCGCACCGTGCCGTCGGCGGCCCAATCGTTGATTTTTTGGGCATCCACCGTGATTTGGCTTTCGTGAAAAACCGTGCATTCGCCGCCCGTCGCGGTCGTGGTGGTGCTCAAAAACTGGCCGTTTTCGTCAAAAACCCGGAAAAACTCGCCCGCGTCGGCGTTGTCGCCGCGATGCCGGATGAGCAATTTTCCCGTCCCGACCGCGCTCGGCACCGCGCCGGGGATTTCGAGCCAAAGGTCTTTGGGCACCAGCCCGGCGTTCGCGTCGTTGAAAAATTCGAGTGGCAGCGTGTCGGAAGCCCCGGCGAATTTTTCGCCAAAACCGCAGTTGTCCGCGAGGCTCGGAAACGGCAGCGCGACCGCCGCCGCGCAGTCGGTTTGGCCGACAAAAGCCGTCATCGGGGCCGGGGCCGTCACGGCGGGCGGCTCCACGTCGAACACCCGGATTTTCAGGCTGCATTGGCTTTCGTTGCCCGCGCAGTCGGCTGCGAAATATTGGACGAGGTGCTCGCCCGCATCCAAAAACTGGCTGGCAGCGGGCGGCCAAGTTTGGCGGCTGCCGCCGTCCACCGCGAACGCCAACGTGAGCGGAACCTGTTGATTTGCAACGGAATACGTCAAGTTGGCGAGCACGCGACCGCCGGGGCAGATGGCATTGGGTGCGTCGCTGCCCGTGCCGTTCGGGGCCAAAACCAGCGCGGTCGAGCCGTCGGCAAACCACGAGTTGAGCAGCGCGGCGGGGATTTTCAGCACGGTTTGGCCGTTGCCGCATTGGGCTGTGGTCGGCTCGGTTTGCCCGATTTGCTGGCCGTTTTCGTCAAAAATTTTGAAAAACTCTCCCGCCGCTTCGGCATCGGCTTTTTCCAAAATCAGGGTCAGCGTGGCCGTATCGGTGGCTGGTTGGCCGGGCAAAATATTGGGGGCCGTGAACGCCAGCCGCAGCGTGTCGGTCGGCACGTCGTTCGGGTCGGGATTGCTGCTGACGATGGCGGCGGTGTCGGCCAGTGCGACCGAAGTTTTCAGGGACGTGCAATCATCGAACACGCCGAGCGGCACGGGCGGGTAAATGTCCGCGCCGCATTGGCCGGGCAGCGCGGGCCGAATCGCGTCGGCGGCGCAGGTGATGACGGGTGCGGTGCCGTCCTGCACGGCGATGAATTGCGTGGCGGCGCGGGTGTTGCCGCAGTTGTCGGAGGCCGTCCAAGTGCGCTGGATGCCGTAGTTCGTCCAGTGTTCGCAGGCCGTCGGGTCGGGATTTCGGGTGAAAATTTCGGCGAACACGATGTCCACATCTTCGTCGCAATTGTCTGTCGCAGAAGGACTTACGGCCAATGGCACGGCCTCGCACGACACGTTCAGGGCGGGCGGCACGAGCGCGAATTCGGGCCGCGACGTGTCGCGCACGGCGACGGTTTGCACGAAGGTTCCGGTGTTTTGGCAAACGTCGGTGGCCGTCCAAGTCAGCGTCAGGGTGTACGCATCGGGGCAAGTGCCAGCGGTGATGATTTGCGAGGCCAACACGGGCGCGCCGACGGGTTTGCCGCAGCTGCCGGAGGCCGTCGGGGCTGGCAGCGCGGCGATGTTGTCGCAGGTTTGCAGCGTGTCCAAAAAGCCCGCGAACGCCGGGGCGAGCGTGTCGCGCACGGCGATTGTTTGGATGCGCGTGGCGGTGTTGCCCTGCACGTCCACTGCCCGGAACGTCCTCGAAATCAGGTAATTGTAATGCCCGCAAACGGTAGTGTCGGGGTTTTGGTCGTTGGTTTCGTCAAACGAAATTTGGGACACCGCGCCGCAGGAATCCGTCGCCGCCACGTCCAAATTGAGGTCGGGCGCGGGCAAAACTTCGCCGCAAGCGATGGTCGCATCGGGTGGGAATTTTGAAAAAGCAGGCGGGATGGTGTCGCGGACGGTGAACGTGGCGGTGGCCGAAGCCGTGTTGCCGCAGTCGTCGGTGGCCGTCCAAGTGACCAAAATTTGGTATTCGCCGCCGGGCACAGCGGGCGGCGTGGCGATTTGCGAGGTGAAAGTGATGGTCGCCAACGTGTCGCAATTGTCTGATACTGTGGGCGTTGGCGGCACGAGGTTCGGGCAAAACAGCGTGTCGAGCGGCTGCAAACTGGCGAACACAGGCGGCTCGGTGTCGCGGATTTGGAAACGGACGTTGCGCTGGCCGTCGTTGCCGCAAGCGTCGAGCGCGTGGAAAGTCACGTTGACGAACCAGTTGCAATCGTGAAAATTCACTTTCGGCCAAGTAGCGGGCTGCCCGGCGATGCCGTTGCCGATTTTTCCGTCGGAAGTCACCCAGTCAAAATTGCCCCAAACGGTGGCCGAACAGCCGTCGGTAGCCGTGAGCTGGCCGTTGTTTTGGAGCCAGTTGGCGAGCGCGACGGAGTCGCCGACCGCGCCGCCGCACTCCTCGAAGGTGGTTTGCGGGCCGCTCAAAACGGGCGCAATCGTGTCAATGGCCGCGAACGTGGCCGAGCCGAGCGCGGTCGAGTTGCCGCACCAATCTTCGGCTGAAACCTCCACGCTGACGAGGCTGCGCACTTTCTGAACTTGTTGGTTTCCAATGGTTTGCGGGCCGCATCCATTCAAAATAGAGGCTGCAAATGCGGCTTGCACGGCTGCGCTGTCGGCACTGTTTCCATTGATTTTGAAGCGGTAGCGCAGCTGGTTCGCGGGTGTGCAAGCATCCGTCGCGGTGGCTCCGGCGTGGGCCTGAATCCACGCGGCGAGCTCGGCGGTTTGGTTTGAAGAGCAATTGACAATGCGGTTTTGCGGCGGGTTTTGGGCGGTCGGCGGGTTGTTGTCGAAGCTGACGAATTGCGCGGTCGTGGTTTTTGAAAAGCCGCAGGAATCGGTCGCTGTGAAGGTCACGACGAGCGGGGCGGGGCAGCCGGGCGGGAAATTGGCGGGTGCATCATTGGAATACGAGGCGATGCCCGACGGGTCAACTGCCTGAAAATCACCCATTTGCGCGGCCAACCAAGCTTGGTAGGCGGCCTGCACGTTGGCGCAGGGCGCGATGCCGTCCACCGGGGCGCGGGTGATGGTCGGCGGCGATGCGTCTTTGATGATGACGACGGTCTGGCTGAATATGGAGACGTTGCCGCTGGGGTCGGTGGCCGTCCACGTCCGCAGGAAAGTGCCGCCTTCGCACAGCGGCGGGCGCAGGGTTTCGCTGAAAATGACGGGCGTGGTGCCGCCGCAGTTGTCGGTGGCCGTGACAGTGGGCGGTGCGGGCACTTGCGAGACGGAATTGAACGTGAGCGTGGCCGGGATGCCCGCCGTGTTGAGCACGGGCTTGGTGAGGTCAATGAGGTTTATCGGAAAGGAAAAATTGGCCGTATGCCCCTGATTGTCAGCGACTTGCCAAAAAATCGTCAGGGTTTGCACGCCCGTGAACACCGCCGACAAATCGAAGCCGGACAAGGCCATGTTGAACTGCGATTGGGTAATCGTGGCCCCGGAGGTGGACGTGACCTGCGGTGTGCCGATGTTGCCCGCGAGCGTCGCGGCGCAGCTGCCGTTCAGCGGGATGTTGTTCGGGCCGGGATAGTTGAAATTGAAAAATGACTGTTGGGCAAACGACGTGCTTGCCAACAACATGAAAATCGGGAGGAAAACGGCGGGCGCGACCCGTCGGAGAGGGCGTAATCGGTTATGTTGCATGGTCGTGTTTCAATGGTGCTGGGATGAAAGCACTTGTCACTCAAAACTCATCGCTTATCACGCTTTCTCGAATTTCTTGTCCTTCACCTTCTCGTTCAGGAAGGCGTTGATGTCGTCCACGTTGTAATCTTTGATAATCTCGCCGAACTCGTTGACGCGGATGTTCATGTCGGCCAGTTTTTCGTGGACTTTGGGTTTTTCCTGTTTGTCTTTGGGCTGGGTTTTGGTGGATTTTGCCATTGAATTCGTGGTTTTGAAAGTGAAAATTCGAGTAGGTGCGAGGTGCATAAACCGATTTCGTCCCCGGCTTCGTGTGCGTTGCAGTGGATAAAATTACCAACTATTCGCCGCCCGTTCCAACCTTGCCACCAGCATCAGGCAGCCTCAAAAAGCGTAGGAAATTTTTGAGCAGGTTGTGCCTTCTGTTTTTGTTTAATAAAATCAAGTCTGAACTCATCGCCGATTTTGCCATCGTTTTTCAGCCTGTCGAGAATCATGGCGAAATACTCCGGGTGGATTTCGCAACTCACAAAGTTGCGTTTCAACTGCTTGCAAAGGACTAATTCTGAGCCGCTCCCGCCAAAAAGAATGCATACATCGTCGCCTTCTTTTGTGCAAGATTTGATGAGCATTTCCACCAAGCCGAGGGGTATCTGGCAGGCATGAAAGGTTTTGTCTTTTGAGACATTCTTTACCAAGTCGAAATAGAACCATGAATAGGGCATACGCCCTGTGTGGCCCTCGGCTATCCGTTGCATGATGCGCTTATCAGTAGGGTTTTGGTACGGCTCCGCTACTTGTTCTTTGTAAAAAGAGTTGTCTTTCGATTTTGTGGCGTGAAGAATTGAACGGTGCGCCGTCGTAAAACGCTTCGGGCTATGTCCCACATTTGTGTTATATATCCAAACATAATCCTGCACGTCAAAAGCGGCATCGTCTAGGTATTTGACACGTAAATGCGCGTTCTGTTTGGGGTAGTTCATCATGAAAAGGCTGCCTGTGGGCTTCAAAACCCGCAGGGATTCCTTCGTGAGGCTGATGTACCACTCAATATAGTCGTTCCACCGGGTCGTGGAGTTTTTACCGGCGGAGTTGTTGCCTACGGTGTAGTGGGGGTGGCCGTTCACCATATCAAGTG
>JBKBIC010000071.1:321-20905 GCA_046299435.1 Saprospiraceae bacterium | reverse complement strand
GACGCGGCCTTCATGGCCACCATGATTCCGAAAGGCTTGGGCGCGGCGGTGCTTGCGTCCGTCCCAGCGCAACAGGGGATGCCCGGCGGCGAGGTCATCCAATCGGTGGTGTTCGCCATCATTTTGTGCAGCACGCTGTTCGCCACGCTGCTGACTTTTTTGGTGGACAGGACGGCGTTGGCCGCTGTTTATGCGTTCGTGTTCCGGCTGCTCGGACTTGGGCGAGGGGCAGCGGGCGAGGCAGTTTTGCCAGAAATCCCCGCCACTGACTCGCCGCGCCCGACCTCGCCCCGGCCCAAACGCCGCCGAAACCGCCGCAGGCCAAAGGCGGATTTGGGGTAGTTTTGCGGCCAGCGAGCAAGCTTTTTGATTGATGATTGACGATTACATGATTGTTGATTTTTGATGTCCGCGCTTTTCAATCAAAAATCAACAATCATGTAATCGTCAATCATCAATCAAAAAATGGTACGATAGAAAAGTTTGACAACCGTTCAGATGCAACTGATTTTCAAGTATTTAAGCAAGTTTAGTCTCCTCTTTTTTTGCCTCCTGCCCGTCGCCCTGCGGGCGCAAGTGGCCCCGCCGCCGCCCGCCGCGCAGGACTCGACCAAAAAAATCAAGGTCGAATACTCGGACTTCGGCGAATACTTCCTGCGCGGCGGGCAGTACCTCCAAAAACTCTCCGGCAACGTCCGGCTGCGGCAAGAAAACACGCTGGTCTATTGCGACACGGCCACGATTTTGGCCGACGACGCGGTGTTGCAAGGCAAAGTGGTCATGGAGCAGGGCGACACCGTGAAGGTTTTTGCCGATTCTGCCCACTATTTCGGGGCCACGCGGCAAAGCGACCTGTTCGGCGACGTGGTGCTCGTGAACGGGCGGCAGCAACTTTTTACCGACCGGCTGCACTACGATTTGGCGAACAAAATCGCCACCTACACCACCGGCGCGGTGCTCCACAACGGCAAAAGCCAACTCAAAAGCCGGCGCGGACGCTACGACGTGAACGCCCACGAAATCTTTTTCAAAGGCGATGTGCTCGTGACCGACCCCGACTTCACGGTGCGGACGGACACAATGAATTTCAACACCGAGACCCAAATCGTGCGCTTCGTCGCGCCCACGCTCATCAGCCAGCGCGAAAGCAAAATCTACTGTGAATCAGGCTTTTACGACATCGAAAACGACTTCGCGGAGTTCGACCTGAACCCGCAATACGAGCGAAAAGACCAGCGTGGCCGCGCCAAAAAAATGCGCTACGACGGCACCACCAAAGAATACACCCTCGAAGGCGATGCTTACATCGAGGAAAAAACGCAGCGCGTGGAAGCCGATGTGGTCAAGTATAACACCGACACCGAGGTGGCCGTGCTCATCGGCAACGCGCACTTCCGCGATTCGGCGCAGGACATCACGGGCGAGCGCATCCGATACGACGAACGTCAGAAAAAATACCAAATCACGGGCCGCTCGCGGGTGGTGGACAAGCAAAACATCATCGTGGCCGATTCGCTGGATTTCAACGACGAACTGGGCAGCGGCCTCGCCGTCGGCAACGTGGTTTGGGTGGACACGGCCAGCGACTACACCATCCTCGCCGCCCGCATGGATTACAACAAACGCTCGGAATTCATCGAAGCCAACGGCGGTTTCGGCGGCTCGAAACGCCCGCTGATGAAAAGCCTCATCGAACGCGACACCCTGTACATGAGCGCGGAGCGGCTCGTTTCGTTCAAACCCGATTCGACCGCCGACACGCGCCTGCTGCTGGCTTTCCGCGACGTGCGGATTTTCAAAAGCGACCTGCAAGCCGTCTGCGACTCGCTCTCCTACTCCTCTGCGGACAGCGTTTTCCGGTTTTATTCGCTGACCAATCGCCAGCCGCTGATTTGGTCGGACACCTCGCAGTTTTCCGCCGACACGATTCGTATGGCCTTGAAAGACAAGAAGTTGGACAAAATATGGCTGCGCCAAAACGCCTTCGTCATCAACTCCGAAGACGAACTGGCCTTCAACCAAATCAAAGGCCGCAACTGCACGGCCACCTTCCGCGACGACGAAGTGCGCGAAATGCTCGTGGACGGCAACGCCGAAGCCGTCTATTATGCCCTCGACGACAAACGGGCGTACATCGGCGTGAACCAATCGCAATGTGCCGAGATGCGCCTGTTTTTCGGCGACAACAAGGTGAACAGCATCAAATTTTACGCGCAACCCAAAGGCAGTTTCACGCCCATGAAAAAGGCTCCGCCCGGCGGCACGCGCCTGCCCGGTTTTTTCTGGGAAACAAAGCGGCGGCCCCGCCAGCTGGCGGATTTATTTTGAGCCTCAAAATCCAGCGGATTTTCTGCTCACAGCCCACAGATTTATCTGTGGGTAACTATGGGCAACCCAACGACCTTTCAACTTTCTGGCAAATTCCCTCCAAACATGAAAATCGCCGCCTTTTTCCTCGTTTTTGGGCTGCTTTCGGCAGGTTTTGTTTGCACACCAACCGCTGCGCGCCGGGCTGTGCTAATGTACAAAGCCGACTATGCCGCACCGCACCGTCCGCAATTCCACTTTTCGCCGCAGCGGATGTGGATGAACGACCCCAACGGCATGGTCTATTTCCGAGGCGAATACCACTTGTTTTACCAATTCCACCCCGACGGCCTGACATGGGGGCCGATGCACTGGGGCCACGCCGTGAGCCGCGATTTGGTGCATTGGCGGCACCTGCCCATCGCCCTCCGGCCCGATTCGCTGGGGATGATTTTTTCGGGCAGCGTGGTCGTGGACGAAGCCAACACCAGCGGCTTCGGGCAGCCGGGCAAAGGGCCGTTGGTCGCCATATTCACGCAACACGATATGCCCGGCGAGAAAGCGGGACGCATTGATTTTCAGACACAAAGCATCGCGTACAGCCTCGACGAGGGCCGCACTTGGACGATGCACACGGGCAATCCCGTCATCCCGAACCCCGGCATCCGCGACTTCCGCGACCCGAAAGTGCTCTGGCACGCGCCCTCGCGCCATTGGGTGATGGTGCTGGCCGCCGCCGACCGTGTGCGATTTTACCGCTCGCCCGACCTGAAAAAATGGGAGTTCACGGGCGAATTCGGGGCAAAGGACGGCGCGCACGGCGGCGTGTGGGAATGCCCGGATCTGTTCGAGATGCCCGTCGGCGGCACGGGCGAAAAACGCTGGGTGCTGCTCGTCAGCATCAACCCCGGCGCGGCCAACGGCGGCTCCGGGACGCAGTATTTCATCGGCGATTTTGACGGCAAAAACTTCCGAAACGCCGCCCCGCCCACCGAAACCCTTTGGCTCGACGCTGGCCGCGACAACTACGCGGGCGTGACTTGGTTCGGCGCGCCGGGCGGCAGGCGGCTTTTCATCGGTTGGATGAGCAACTGGGACTACGCCCAAGAAGTGCCGACCAACCCGTGGCGCAGTGCGATGACCGTCCCGCGTGAACTCCACCTGCGGCAAAGCCCCGCTGGGCTTCGCGTGTGCTCGGAGCCTGTCCTCGAATTGAACGAACTGCGGAAGAACACCACGCCCATTCCGCTGCAAACAATTGAAAACCAATGGATTTTGCCGGAAAAAGACAACGCCGCCCTCCGGGAAATCGTCCTCGAAATTGACCTCGCGGCGACGACTGCCAGCGTGTTCGGCATCCGGCTCTTCAATTCAAAAGGGGAGGAGATGCTCGTCGGCTACGACACACGGACGCGGCAGTTTTTCACCGACCGCACCCGTGCGGGCAAGGTGGCTTTCAACCCGAAATTCGCCGCCGGGCGGCACGTCGCGCCGCGCATTTCGGAAGGCAACAAACTGACGATGAGGCTTTTGTGCGATGTCTCGTCGGTCGAGCTATTCGCCGACGACGGCGCGACGGCCATGACCGACCTGTTTTTTCCGACCCAGAATTTCCACCAAGCGGCAGTGTTCGCACAAGGCGGGCGGGTGAAAGTGGCAGGCGGGACGCACTGGGGGCTGGGCAAGATTTGGTGAGGAAAGGAATGGTGTAGTGATGAGTGATGAATGATGAATATTTTGTGTGAAAATCACTCATCACTCATCACTCATCACTCATCACTCACCACTCACCACGCTTACCGCTTGAATTTCAGCAAGTTGAGCAGGTATTCGCCGTAGCCGCTTTTCAAGAATTTGTGGCCGAGGCGTTCGAGTTGGGCATCGCCGATGAAGCCCATTTCCCATGCGATTTCTTCGATGCAGCCGATTTTGAGGCCCTGCCGGTCTTCGATGGTTTCGATGAATTGGCCGGCTTGCATGAGGCTTTTGTGCGTACCGGTGTCGAGCCAAGCGTAGCCGCGCCCCATGACGCGCACCTGCAATTTGCCCTGTTCGAGATAGTGGCGGTTCACATCGGTGATTTCGTATTCGCCGCGCGGGCTGGGCCGGAGGTTGCGGGCCACGTCCACGACGGAGTTGTCGTAAAAATAGAGGCCCGGCACGGCGTAGTGGCTTTTCGGGTTGGCGGGTTTTTCCTCGATGCTGAGGGCGGTCATGTTTTTATCGAACTCCACCACGCCGTAGCGTTCGGGGTCGGCGACTTGGTAGGCGAAGACGATGCCACCGTCGGGCGCAGCGCAGGAGCGCACCATCTCGCCGAGGCCCGCACCGTAGAAAATGTTGTCGCCCAAAATCAGCGAGGCCGGGTCTTTGCCGATGAAGTCCGCGCCGAGCACGAAGGCTTGGGCGAGGCCGTTGGGGTCGTGCTGCACGATGTAGCGGAAGTTGCAGCCGATATCGGAGCCGTCGCCGAGCAGTTGCTCGAACTTGGGCAGGTCATAAGGCGTGGAAATGATGGCGATGTCGCGGATGCCGGCCAGCATGAGCGTCGAGAGCGGATAATAAATCATCGGCTTGTCGTACACGGGCATGAGCTGCTTGCTGACAGCCAGCGTGAGCGGATAGAGTCGGGTGCCGAGGCCGCCCGCGAGGATGATTCCCTTCATTTTGGTTGATTTGTTGTCCAAAGGACTCCTTTGGAGATTTGGCGATTCGTTGGTTCGAGCGTTCGGCTAAAAGCCAAAATCGTTCCAGATGGCGGGCAAAAGTAGAAAGCCTGTCCGTTAATCTTCGGCACTTCGCACATTCGCCCACTCGCTTATTCACTCATCGAGAGTACCTCCATCACTGTGCGAAAGGCGGCGAATTTGCCCTCGTACCGCTCGCGGACGTGGCGTTGCAGCTCCGGCGCGAAGCGCGTCTGATACTCGTCCAATTTGGCTTGGCTTTCGGCCAAGTATTGCATCGTGAAAATCTCGGCCCCTTCGTGCTCGTGGCTCAGCAGGCGGCTCATCCGATAGGAGCGGAACATCCCGGTGACCATCACGTCGGGGATGTGCGTGGCCTGCATCCATTGTAGCCAATCCTCGGCGGCATCTGTGTCAATGGTGATGGTGACGTTGTAGAGTAGCATGGGAAATTGGAAATTGAGAAATTAGGAAACTGGAAATTGGAGGCCGGGGCAAGAAACCAATTTCTAATTTCCTGATTCCCAATTTCCCAGGGTAAAATGATGCTGGGGATTTATCCCAAAAACTTAACAAAACAACTTCCAGAAAAATTGGCGTTTCACTCGAACGCATTATACTTTCGTGGCAATTAAAAAGAGCCTCCTCAATGTCGACTCCGGGCGGCTCGTTTTGATGTAACCACTTTTTTTCATCCACAATTTTCCTATCAAATGAAGTATCACTTCGCCGCACTTCGCCGCACTTCGCTCTTTTTGAGGTTGTGCCTTCTCCTTCCAACCTTTTCAGTCGTTTCGACTATGGGAGCGCAAGTTGAGACGAAAATCGTCACCCCCAGCGACATCCCTTCCTTACTGGGCATCCCAGAACAACCTTCTAACATCGCGCCCACTTGGCTTTCCGACCTTGATGTGCCCACCAAGTGGCAAATTCATCAGGAAGACTCGCTTGCTCGCGTTAGCGGGAATCCTTATCGGTTTGCGGTTCTACGTGAGGCAAATTGCGATGCTGCTTCCATCGGCACATGGGATTTGTCATCTACGCACCTCGTTTGGCAGCACAAGATTGAGTCCGAAGGCGCGGTTTCGATGAGCGTGGTTTTCCACGAACTGGCCTTGCCTGATGGCGCGGAAGTCTATGTCTATTGTCCCGAAACGGGCTGGCTCACTGGCCCGATTACCAACAAAAACTTCCCAATGGGCGAGGATGAAATTGCCTCAGAAGTGCTGCCGGGCGGCAGCGTACAAATCGTGTATAAAGAACCCAAAGGCGCAGAAGGGAGCCGCAACTTGGTCATCACCAAAATCGGGCACGGGTATCGCCTGCTTGGCGAAGGGGAATTTTTGTCCGAAGTCGTGCTGGACAGGTCTTCCGGCTCTTGCAACGTGGACATCACGGACGACCCGCGCGGCAACTGTTTCAGCATGGAAAAAAGAGCGGAGGCGTTGCTGCTAAGAGATCAAAATACTAAAGTTTGCAGCGGGACAATGATAGTAAATACCGGATTTCAGACCACACTTTCCCCGTATTACTTGACTGCTCACCATTGTTTATTCGACGTTCCTGAAAATCCTAATAGCGGTCTCATTAGTCCAGCAACATTAGGACTCCGTTTCAGGTACTGGACTAACAATAGTGCATACGTCACTTATACTGGCATTACTTACCGTGCCCTAACAGGAGCCATCTCTGATGCAGCTCTAATTGAGCTTACTTCGCCAATTGACCCAACCTACGAAGTGTTTTATGCGGGCTGGTCGCGGTCTCTTACTGCTCCAAGCAACACTTCGATTGTGCATCACCCGGATGGAGATGTCACCAAGATAAGTTTTGATGCGGCCCCACCGTTTATCAACACTGCCCCTGTATCGTATGGCCGTTTCCAATTGCCAGTCGGTGCTGCTTGGGTGACTGATTATGGCCAAACTGCCAATGGTGATTGGGGGACAACGGAAATAGGCACGTCGGGATGCCCATTGCTCAATCCTTCGCATTTAGTGATTGGGGATTTCAAAGGTGGCCCCAGTCCCGGGTGTACAGTTCAAGGAAATACAGTCATCGGCGAACGACATTTTGGCACTTTCGCAGCTTCTTGGGGCACGGTTGGTGCCCCCGCCACGAGCCTTGCGCCTTGGCTGGACCCGCTTGGCACCGCACCAACCACCCACGTCGGCACGTTCCAATTACTGCCGGGCAGCGACAAAATACCTTGCAAAAATTTCGTGCAATCGGTCTCCGCGCCCGCGATAACAACCAACAACAATATCGCTTACCGATACACTTGGACTTCAAGTGCCAATATCCAGCGCACTGGCACCGGGGCAAATATCACGTTCAAGGCAATCAACGACCTGCCGCCTGGGTCTACGGATTGGATAGAATGTCAAATCGCCACACCGACTTTGTGCGGCTCGCCACAGGTACGGTATAAATCTGTACGCCGCACACTCACTTGGGTGAACTCCAGCGAGGCGAGCCTCGTGTTGAAAACCAGCACCGGCTCGAACGCCCCTTCTTCGCTTTGTGTGGGTCAGAGCTACACCTTCAATCTGGCATTCGCGGGCGGTTTCCCAATCCCGTCAGGCGCATCGTTCAACTGGTCGTTCAGTGGCAACGGCTTCTCGACCACGACTTCCAACGGGGGTCGCACGGTGGATATTTATGTGAACGGCCCGGCGAGCCAGTCTCTCACGGCAGTCGTGACCATCGTGGGGGGCACGGGATGTTTCGCCGGCACACAGACGTTTTATTTTTATGCCAGTGCCTGCGGTGGTTGGCTGATTGGCCCCGGTACTGACGTGGCCGTCCAATCGCTCCTGCTGTGGCCGAACCCAAGCCGTTCCGATGCTTTTTACAAAATCCCCAAACATTTCGACTTGGCAGCAACCAGCATCGAACTGGTGGATATGTCCGGGATTTTGCGCTGGCAGGCAAGACCAGAGGATTTCACGGGAGTCATTCGGACGGACAAGCTGAAAGATGGCATCTACATCGTCAGGGTGTATGACCGTCAGAACCAGAACATTCAACGTCTGGCAATCCAACACTAAATCATCAACAATATTATCAGGGCAACAGAGCGACATACGCTCTGTTGCCCTATCTCTTTTTACAAAAATCCAACGCCTCATCTATGAGTTCTATCAAACCAGTATTGGTGTTCGTGTTTTGTTTTCTGTGCTGCATGAAAACACTCCCAGCACAAAAACTTCATGTTGGAGTAAAATCAGGTGTAAGTCGCCCTGCGGTCGTGGTTTTTATTTTAGATAAAAGAATAAAAACATCCAAAGAAAATCGCAAACCAAGCCCCTTTTTCGGCCTGTTAGGTCATTGTCAGATCAATAGATTTGTTGCTGTAAAAACAGAAATCTTCTTTGAAGAAAGAAGTAGATACAGCGGCTCTCAATTCGCTATTGACTCGAATGGCATGACAGTAGACGGGGGTAGAATACAACTGTACTATTCGTTCATCACCACACCGCTGTTGATTGAGATGGGTTTTGGGAGAAGGTTTCGTTTTTATGGCAACGTTGGCATCAACCCGGCTTGGCGCATTGGCGGCAGGTATATCATGGACGACCCCAGCATCAACCCTAACCTGTGGTATTTACCAATGATAAAAGAACCTAAATTAGATTTCGGATTCGCTTATAGCGGCGGAGTTTCGTATACCCACAAACGGCTTTTGTTCCAGTTAGAATACCGCTATTTCAGAAGCACCTCGCCCGTCGGACGCATACATTTTGAAAAAATAACGCACCACTTTGGTGAGATGTTGAGCCTGAACGTGGGCTACCAACTATGGAAGAGGAAGAAGGCGGTCGTGGACTGAACGCCGGAACGCAATATTGCTATCAGCCGATTCCAACAAAAAATAAACCCGTCGTCCGGCAGCCTACCCAAGCCGGGTTGGCTTGATATTTGCATAAAATTTCAGATGTAAGTTGCGCCACACTGACAACTAACAACTCACCACTCACAATTAATCCAATCTCCTTTCCTTCCGAAGCACATGGCAAAAATCCTCATCGTTGACGACGAGCAACCCATCCGCCGCATCCTGCGCGAAATCCTCGAATTTGAAAAATACAGCGTGGACGAGGCCGGCGACGGCCAAGAATGCCTCGCCAAAGTGCAGCGCGACAAGTACGATGCCATCATCATGGACATCAAAATGCCGAAAATGGACGGCATCGAAGCCCTCGAACGCCTGCAAATCCTCTCGCCCGAAACCCCCGTCATCATGGTCAGCGGCCACGCCGACATTGACACGGCGGTCGGCGCGGTGAAAAAAGGCGCGTTCGACTTCATCTCCAAGCCACCGGATTTGAACCGGATGCTCATCACCGTCCGCAATGCGATGGAAAAGACCGAACTGGTCAGCACCACGCAATTGCTCCAAAAACAAGTCCGCAAAGCCAAAGGCACCGTCACGATGGTCGGCGAAAGCGCGCCCATCTTGGCCGTCAAGCGGATGCTCGCCAAAGTCGCGCCGACCGACAGCCGTGTGCTCATCCTCGGCCAAAACGGCACGGGCAAAGAACTCGTCGCCCGCTGGCTGCACGAGCAAAGCCACCGCGCCGACGCGCCCATTGTGGAAGTCAACTGCGCGGCCATCCCAACCGAACTCATTGAAAGCGAACTGTTTGGGCACAAAAAAGGCTCGTTCACCGGAGCCATCAACGACCGCGTGGGCAAGTTCGAGAACGCCAACGGCGGCACGCTTTTCCTCGACGAAATCGGCGACATGAGCCTCGACGCACAGGCCAAAGTGCTCCGCGCCGTCGAGTACGGCGAAATCACCCGCGTCGGCGACACCAAAAAAATCAAAGTGGACGTGCGCATCGTGGCCGCCACCAACAAAGACTTGCAGGCCGAAATCGCCGCCGGGCGGTTCCGCCGCGACCTGTACCACCGCCTGAGCGTCATCGTCGTCAACGTCCCCTCGCTCAACGAACGCCGCGACGACATCCCGCTGCTCGTCGAGCATTTCAACAAAATCATCTCTTCCGAGTACGGCCACCCGCCCAAGAAATTCAGCCGCGAAGCAGTCACCGCTTTGCAGGACTACAACTGGACGGGCAACATCCGCGAACTGGCCAACGTGGTCGAACGCCTGCTCATCCTCTGCGACAACGAAGTGACGGAAGAGGACGTGTTCCGCTACGTCTTCCCGAACAACGAGGCCGTGTTTGCGTGAGCCAGCCGCCGCGCACTTATTTTTTGACACACATCACGGGTTGGCCGCGCCAATCCGTGATGCGTGTTTTTGAGCAAATTTTTTACTCGTTCTTGCAGCCTTTTTTCCGGCCTTTTTGAAAAACGCGGGGCGAAAAACTACCTTTGCCGCCGTTTCCAGCAACCCTGCGGAATAGTTTTTGTTAAAGCCGCACACACCCAGTCCACCAACCCAGCCATGCGCCCCACCCGGCTTTGCCCGAAAAACTGGCTCATCATTCGCCCCCTCCCCTTGCGATTGCCTCCTCCAAACATCTGATTGACAGGACGTTCGACGGCTCGCCGCCGACTGTCGGCCATACCCAAATCACCGAATCCCCCAATCACCAAATCGCCGAATCACCAACAACATCATCACTCACAATTCATTTTTCAAAAAAATGGTAACGGCCACACGCCCGAAGTACAAAGTCAAGGACATCGCCCTCGCCGAATGGGGCCGCAAAGAAATCACCCTCGCCGAAGCAGAAATGCCCGGCCTGATGGCACTCCGCGAAGAGTTCGGCCCCTCGAAACCGCTGGCCGGTGCCCGCATCGCCGGCTGCCTGCACATGACCATCCAAACCGCCGTGCTGATTGAGACATTGGTCGAACTCGGCGCAGAGGTGTCGTGGTCGTCGTGCAACATTTTCAGCACACAAGACCACGCGGCGGCGGCCATCGCGGCGGCTGGCATCCCGGTTTATGCTTGGAAAGGCATGAACGCCGAGGAATTCGACTGGTGCATCGAGCAGACGCTCTTCGCATTCAGCGACGACCAACCGCTCAACATGATTCTCGACGACGGCGGCGACCTCACGAACATGGTGCTCGACCAGTTCCCCGAACTCGTCCACAACATCCGGGGCATCAGCGAGGAAACCACAACGGGCGTTCACCGTCTCTACGAGCGCGTGGCAAAAGGCACCCTGCCCTTGCCCGCCATCAACATCAACGACTCCGTGACCAAGTCGAAATTCGACAACAAATACGGCTGCAAAGAATCCCTCGTGGATGCCATCCGCCGCGCCACCGACCTGATGATGGCCGGCAAAGTCGCCGTCGTGGCTGGCTACGGCGACGTGGGCAAAGGCTCGGCTGCCTCCCTGCGCGGCGCAGGCGCACGGGTCATCGTGACCGAAATTGACCCGATTTGCGCCCTGCAAGCGGCGATGGACGGCTTCGAAGTGAAGCGCATGGAAAACGCCATCCCGCGCGCCAACATCGTCGTCACGGCCACCGGCAACTGCGACATCGTGACCGAAAAACACTTCCGCATGATGAACGACAAGACCATCGTCTGCAACATCGGCCACTTCGACAACGAGATTGACATGGCTTGGCTCAACGAAAAATACGGCCACACCAAAGTCAACATCAAACCGCAGGTTGACCTCTACAACATTGACGGCAAAGACATCATCGTGCTGGCAGAAGGCCGCCTCGTCAACCTCGGTTGCGCCACCGGCCACCCCTCGTTCGTGATGTCCAACTCGTTCACAAACCAAGTTTTGGCCCAACTCGAACTCTGGCAAAACGCCGGCAACTACGACAACAAAGTCTATATGTTGCCAAAGCACCTCGACGAGAAAGTGGCCCGCCTCCACCTCTCCAAAATCGGCGTGGAACTTGAAGAACTCGCGCCCTACCAAGCCGATTATATCGGCGTGAAAGTGGAAGGCCCGTTCAAGCCGGAATACTACCGCTATTGATTGCCGTGCCCCAACACGCACACGTTCAGCCAAATACAAGCCGCCGACGGGAAACCCTCGGCGGCTTTTTTGTGCCCAAACGGTCAACCAAACCACCCAACTTCGCGTCAACTTGCCGCATGAACCGGACGGCGCGATTTTCCATTTGCACACTTGCACTCTGCTTTTTGTCGGCGACCCTGCTGGGCCAGCTGTCCAATTTGCGGAGCAAAACACTGGATGCTCGCCGCCCAGCACAGCCGCTGGATTCGCTGACGGTGGCCGCTCCGTTGGTCGCCGTTTTTGATTCCACCTCCGCCCAATCCATTGATTTTCAATTTTTTAAACTCCAAAACAACCTGCTGCTGACCGACACGGCCCGGCTCCGTGCGGCCTTCCCCGGCTGCTCGAAAATCCAAATCACCTACCGTGTGCTGCCCTTCGACCTCGGCGCGGCGGTGCGGCGGCTCGATACGGCGGCCATCCGCCAAACGCGCCCCGGCGGCGAGGAATACATCGGTTTCGACTACGCACCGTTCGAGCCGCAGCGGCCCATTTGGCAAACTTCCGGCCTGAACACATCGGGCGCGTATGTGCGCGGGCTGTCGTTCGGCAACGCCCAAAACCTCGTGTTCAATTCGAACCTCAACCTCCAACTTGACGGCAAGCTCGGCCCCGACATCGGCATCCGCGCCGCCATTTCCGACAATTCCGTGCCGCTCCAACCCGACGGCACCACCCGCCAACTGAAAGAATTCGACCGCATCTTCATCGAGCTGCGCCGCAAAGACGCAACCCTCGCCGCCGGCGACATTGACCTCGCCAACCCACTCGACGCGGGCTATTTCCTCCGCTATTTCAAAAGGGTGCAGGGCGTGAGTGTTTCGCATTTCGTGTCTCGTGTTTCGACCAAAACGCTTCCCGAAACTCGAAACTCAAAACTCGAAACTCGCGCCACGGCCGCCATCTCACGCGGCAAGTTCGCCCGCCAAATCATCGCCGGGCAGGAGGGCAATCAGGGGCCGTACCGTTTGCAAGGCACTGAGGGCGAGCAGTTTATCATCGTCCTGGCGGGCACGGAAAAGGTCTATCTCGACGGCCAACTGCTGCGGCGCGGCCTGACCGACGACTATGTGATGGACTACAATTTGGGCGAACTGACCTTCACGCCGCGCCGCCTCATCACGAAGGACAGCCGCCTCATCGTCGAGTTTGAGTACGCAGTGCAGGCTTACCTGCGCTCCTCGCTGGCCGCCGATGTCGCGTGGCAACTGCGCCGCGCCCGTGTACACCTTAGTATGTACAGCGAGCAGGACGGGCGCACGTCGGGCGCGGCGCAAGACCTCTCGCCTGCCGAACGCCAAGCCCTCGCGCTGGCGGGCGACGACCTGCAAAACGCCCGCGCTTCGGGCGTGGACACGCTGGCCGCCGCCGACCCGAACCGGGTTTTGTACCAATATGTGGACACGCTTTTTTGCGGGCAGCCTGTGCGGGTGCTGGCCTATTCGACCGATGCCGAAAATGCCCGGTACGCGGCGCGTTTTTCGCAGGTGCCGCAGGGTACGGGCAATTATGTGCAGGTGGCGACGGCGGCCAACGGGCGCGTGTTCCGATGGGTCGCGCCCGACCCGACGACCTGCCAACCGCAGGGCAATTTCGAGCCAATCGTGCGGCTCGTCGCGCCCGAACTGAAACAAATGACCACGCTTGGGGCTGATTTTCAGGCATTTAAAAACGGAAACATCACCGCCGAAGCCGCCCTGAGCCAGCGCGACTTGAACCGTTTTTCGCCCATCGGCAATGCCGACAACGCGGGCGCGGCGGCGTTCGTCGGCCTGCGCCAACAGGTGCTTTCGCCTGAAAAAACACGCGGCTGGCTGGGCCAACTGACGGCCAATTATGAGTTCGCGGGGCGAAATTTCCAGCCGCTGAACCCGTACCGGCCCGCCGAATTTGTGCGCGACTGGAACACCGACCCGGCTGCCGAGGCCGCCGCGCAGCACCTTGCCAAAGGCGGTTTTTTGCTGCAAAGGCAGACGGCGGACGGTGGACGGGAGACGGTGGACGGCAGCGCGGCGCGGCGGGCCAGCCTGCGATACGAGTTCGGCACATTCGTCCGCGATGGTTTTTACGACGGGCGGCGGCATTTCGCGCAGGCCGAATTTGCCCGCGACGGCTGGGCTTTTTTTTCGGAAACCAACCTCCTGCAAGCCGATGGAACGACGGAGCGCAGCCGTTTTTCGAGGCCGAAAATTGACCTGACAAAGACGGTTTACGGTGGGCTTGCCCCCCCCAGCCCCCCGAAGGGGGGAGCGGCTTTAACAGACTCATTGCCGCAACTCCCCCTTCAGGGGGCGGGGGGGGCGAAACCTAAAATCCTTACCCTCGGCTTTCACTTCGAGCGGGAAAAAAACGAGCGTTTCGCGGCGGGCGCGGACACGCTGAACCGGGCGGCGTTTTGGTACGATTTGGGAAAACTATTTTTCCAAACGCCTGAAAATCAAGGCCGTTGGCAGTGGGGCGGGTATGTGTCGCGGCGGAAGGACTTTTTCCCGACGGGCCAATTTTTCACGCAAAACACGACCGCAGACGAGGCCAACCTGAACGGCGCATGGAAGCCCTATGCTCGAATCAACAAATCAACAAATCAACAAATCACCTGGAATTTGACGACGCGCAACCTGAAAATCTTGGCCGACGAGCTGACCGACTTGGCCCCGCAGCGCACCTATTTGGGCCGTGTGGACTACTCATTTTCAGGCTGGAAAAACGCGGTCGCGCTGACGACGGGCTACGAAATCGGCTCCGGCCAGAACCCAAAAACGGAGTTCACCTATGTCCTCGTGAACCCCGGCGAGGGGCAGTACGCTTGGGTGGACAGGAACCGCGACTCGGTGCTTCAAGTGGACGAAATGGAGGTGGCCGTGTTCCAAGACCAAGCCAATTACATCCGCGTGGCGGTGACAACCCCCGATTTTGTGCGGACGAACAACGTGGGGCTAAACCAAAGCCTGCGCCTCGAACCCCGCTTGGCATGGCACGGGCGCAAGGGCTGGCGCAGTTGGGCCGGGCGATTTTCGGCGCAGAGCAACGTGCAAATCAGCCGCCGCACGTTGGCTGGGGCGGGCGGCGCGTCGGCGTGGAACCCGTTTGATTTGGCGGTGGCCGATTCGGCTTTGGTCACGGTGTCGTCGGGCGTGCGCAATGCGTTGATTTTCAACCGCGCCAACCCGAAATGGGACGTGTCGCTGACGCAAACGGACAACCGCAATCGGCTGGCCTTGACCACCGGGTTCGAGAGCCGCCGCGTGGCCGATTGGACGGCGCACGGGCGCGTGAACCTGGCCCGGAAATTCAGCGCGGAAGCCGACGCGACCGCCGGGCAAAAGACGAGCGCGCATGACGTTTTTCAGACGAGAAATTACGAAATCGGGTACTGGAAATTGATGCCGACACTGACTTGGCTGCCGGGCAGACAATTCCGATTGGCCCTGAAAATGCGCGGCCAACGAAGCGAAAACAGCCCGGAACTGGGCGGCGAAACGGCGCGGCAAACCGATTTCAGCGCGGAAACGACGTGGAACCCGCCGGGCAAGACCAACGCGACGACGGGCTTCCGGGCGGCCACTTCGCTGCGGGCAAAGGCCACGTTTGCCGACGTGAAATTTGACGGGCAGGCCAATTCAGTGGTCGGCTACGCGATGTTGGAGGGGTTGCAAAACGGGCAAAATTTCCTGTGGAGCCTGAGCCTCGACCGCCAGCTGACGAAGGACATTCAATTGAATATCAGTTACGAAGGCCGCAAAACAGGCGCGGCCTTGCGGCCAATCCACGTCGGGCGGGCACAGGTGCGGGCGGTTTTTTGATGCCCTGAACACGACGACCCGTTCTGGTAAATTTGACTGATTGCTGTCATTTTGGTGAGACGGGCGCAGGCTTTCTGTCAAAAAATGATTCTTTTTGCGCGGTTTTTCACCAAATTTTTACTGAACTAAACTTCATTTGAAAATGAAAAGAGTCTTTACGAAGCATCTGCTGATGCTCCTTCCGCTGCTCTTGCTCTGCAGTTTCCTGTCGGCGCAGACGACGGTTGAGATTGCGACGGGGCCTGTGCTGACCCCGGTGTACAACTCCGGGCCAGTGTATCGCTCGTCGGCCTCGAGCGCGTACGACTTCTGTCGCTACGCCTATATGTACACACAAGACGAGCTTACGGCCGTAAATATCAATAACGGCGCAAGCATCTCAAATCTGGCATGGAACCAGACATCGGTGCAAGGCACCACTGGCCCCGGCCAGTTCAAGATTTACATGAAAAACACGTCGAACACGGCGTACACGGTCTCGACGGCTTGGGCCGACTTGATCAACGGCGCGACATTGGTCTTCGACCAAGGGGTGACCATCCCGGCGAACAGCCCCGGTTACTTGGATTTCCAACTTGCCTCCAACTTCACGTACACCGGCGGCACATTGGAAATCTATGTGGACTGGGATATCAGCGCGGTCTCTGGCAATGCCAGCACGGGCGCATTGGCTTGGGCTTTGAACACGGTTGTGGACAAGATTTTGGGGGTCAGCAGCAGCACACTCGCTGGTGTAGCCACCCTGAGCACGACGACGAACAGCATCAACACGATTGACAACACACGCCCTGCCATCCAAATCACGACGGGCGGTGCGCCGCCGGCCTGCCCAGCCCCGACAGGCGTGAACGCTTCCGGCACGACAACGACCTCCACTAACTTGGCTTGGACACCACAGGGAGGCGCGACGATGTGGGATGTTTACCTGTCCACCTCGATTTCGGCCCCGAACGCAGGCACTACGCCGACGTTCAACGACGTGACCGCCAACCCGTTTGCCCTGACCAACCTGCCGTCTGGCACGACACACTACGCTTGGGTGCGCTCGGACTGTGCAGGCAGCGGCACGAGCAGCTGGAGCGGCCCGGCAACTTTCACGACTTTGATAACCAACGACGACTGCGCCAATGCCACCACGCTCTCAGTGAGCACGGACTTGACTTGCACGACCGGGATAAGCGGCACCACTTTGGGCGCGACCCAATCCACCGGCACCGCCCCGACGTGCAGCGCGACGGGCATCAACGATGACGTATGGTTCTCTTTTGTGGCAACGTCCACCTCGCACACCGTGCAAATCACGGGCGCGACGAACACCACAGCAGCACAGATTTACGGCGGCACTTGCCCTGCACTGACGACCATCGTGTGTGGCTCCACCTCTTCAGGTACCGCCAACGTCACGGCCACTGGCTTGACGGTCGGGCAGACCTACTACATCCGTGTTTATACGACGGTGACGACGGTGGGCACGACCTCCAACTTCACCATTTGCGTTCTCACACCGCCGACAGCACCTGCCAATGACGACTGCGCGGGCGCATCGGTCATGGCAGTCTCGTCGTTCGGTTCGTGTGTGCCGCGCTTCGTGAACACCACGAGTGCGACGCAAACCGCAACGCCCGTGCCTTCTTGCACTTCGACGGGCAACAACGACGACGTTTGGTACACGTTCACCACGAACGCCGCAGGCGATTACCGTTTCAGCTACTCCGGTTTGACGGCCACGTCGGGCACCGCCTCGACCGTTGGTTTTGACATTTACTCAGGCGATTGCAGCAGTTTGACCCCCGTTTCGGGCGTTTGCAACGCCGGTTTTGGCAGCGGCGGCTCCGGTTTCCGCTACGCAACTTTGGCTGCTTCGACGACCTACTACCTGCGCCTTTGGGTGGGTTCTACATCCAATACGGGCACGTTCAACTTTTGCATCGAAGAGATGCCGGCCCTGCCCAACAACGAGTGCGCGGGCGCGGTGGCCATGCCCGCCATCCCGACCAACGGCTCCTGCTCGACCGTCGCTGGCACGACTTACGGCTCCACCGAGTCGCTCGCTGGCTGCGTTGGCACCGCCAACGACGATGTGTGGTATTCCTTCGTCGCTACGCAAGAGGCCCATGTGATTGAATGCACCGGCGTGACGGGCGGCCCCGCCACCGATATGGTGTTCCAAGTGTTCTCTGGCTCCTGCGGCTCGCTCACGTCCCTGCTTTGCAGCGACCCAGCAACTGGCACGGTGGGCGGCCTGACCATCGGCAACACTTACTACGTCAGGGTTTATACCTACTCTTCCACATTGACGATTTATGCGGACTTTACGCTTTGCGTGAAAAACGCGCCTGACATGACCTATGTCTCCTCGACGGCCACCCACCCGCTCACCACGACGGTGAGCAGCGGCGAATCGAACGTGCAAATCCTCCGCACCTCCGTCGTCGTCATCGGGGCGAGCAACCCATTGAGCGTGACCGAACTCGTGTACAACATGAACGGCACGACCAACCCATCCGACGTCACCGCAGCCCGCGTGTACTACACCGGCACGAGCACGACCTTCAACACGAACAACCAGTTCGGCACGGCCATCGCCAACCCGAACGGCACGCTCACCTTCACCGGTAGCCAAAACCTCGCGGGCGGCACTTCCAACACGACCAACTATTTCTGGCTGGTGTATGACGTTGCTTGCGGCGCACCGACCGGCAACCTCTTGGACGCGGAATGCACCAGCGTCACCGTCGGCGGCACCCCACAAACGCCGACGACTACCGCCCCGACCGGCACGCGCAGCATCCTCGCGCTGGCCTCGTACAGCACCGCCCAAGCCGGCAACTGGGATGACCCAGCCACATGGGCCTGCGGCGTACCGCCAAACGGCGCGACCGTCCCGGTGAACATCAACCACGCCGTGACGCTCAACGTCAACGCCGACATCAACGACAGCCTTATCATCAACTCCGGCGGTGTGCTCACCGTCATGGCCAACACGCTCACGCTCGGCGACATTGCCACCAACGACGGCGGCAACGAGATGCTCATCACGAACTCCGGCGGCGGCTTGGTGCTCGGCGGCACAGGCCGCATCAAAGTCAACGGCACCGTGAAGTTCAACGCCGGTTCCAGCTTCGACATGGACGGCGGTTCCTCGCTCGATATTGACCCGAACGGCGCAGGCGGCTCCGTGACGACAACGAGCATTTACATGCTCCACATCCTGACCAACGATGTGAGCATCGGCGGCGGTGTCATCACCATCGTTGACCCGCACCCCGGCACATCGGGCTATGCGTTCTATTACTCGGCCACTGGCTCAGTCATCACGACGGGCGGCACCATCCGTTTCGGCGACGGCGTTTCGACGACCATGGGCGGCAGTGCCACCAATGGTTTCTACCTGTTCCCCGGCAGCTCCGGCGCAAACCGTGTTTACTTTTACAACATCGAGGTCAAGGGCCAACCGGCACAAAACCGCCACACCCGCAACCTCTATGACTTGATTGCCCAAAACAGCCTGACCATTGACGCAGGCTGCGAACTGCGGCACGCCGACGACGTGTATATCTACAAGAACCTCGTCAACAATGGTGGCCTCATCGGCACAAGTACCACCTATTATCTGTACCTCGCCGAGCACTCGTCCACTGGCACGCCCATTTCGTCGGCCAACGTCGTGTCCATCACAGGCAACGGCACATTTGCCAACAACACCACTGGCGCAACGGCCAATATGTACAACCTGCACGTGGACAACACCAGCGGCACACCCATCGCCATCCCTGCGAACATGATCACCGGCGTGGGCACAAGCTCTGTCTCGACCAACCTCCGCTTGGTAAACGGCAAACTCAACCTGCAAGGCAACACCCTCACGCTCGGCTTGAGCACCACGTCGCGCGGCACGCTCAACGGCACCATCACCTCGCCCGCAGGCTATATGTACAACGGCAAATTCCAACGCTGGATTGGTACCGTCACGGGTCCAAGCGTTTATCCAATCGGCACATCCGCAGACCCGCGCTGGACGAGCGTCAACTACACCACAGCCCCGACGGCTGGCGGCACGTTGGCTTTCGAGTTCAAAGAAGTTGCGCCCGGCAACAACGGCCTTCCGGCTACCGACACCTCCGGCGCAAGCCCGACCCTCGGCACCATGTGCCCTGACGGTTTCTGGGAAGCCACCAACGGCGGTGTGGCTGGCGGTGTGTACAGCATGGACCTCGGCACCGACGGCATGGCTTGCATCACCAACATCGCCAATGCCCGCATCCTGAAACGCACCGACGCAAGCAGCCCTTGGGAACTGCACGGCGCACACGCCGACGGCTCCGGCACGACGGCCAAGCGCACAGGCATCCCGTCCGGCTTCAGCGATTTCGGCGTGTCGCAAGGCGCATCTTTGCAGACGTACTACGCAGACCTCGACGGCGACGGCTACGGCGACCCGAATAACACCATTCTGGCAGCCACCGCGCCCGGCGGCTACGTCTCCAACGACGACGACTGCGACGACTCCAACCCCAACCTACCCACGATTTTCTATGCCGACACCGACGGCGATAGCTACGGCGTGGCAGGTGGCGGCACTACGCTCGCTTGTGCCACCCCACCGGGTTTTTCCCCCAACGACGAAGACTGCAACGACTCGAACCCGGCCATCAACCCCGGCGCAACCGAAGTCTGCGGCAACGGCGTGGACGAAAACTGCGACACCTTCACAGGCGTAAGCGACTTCGTCGGCGACCTCACCCCGAGCTGCGTCAACCCGGCCAAGAACATCATCACAGTCGGCAGCATCGCAGGCGGCCCTGCTCCTTTCACC
>JBKBIC010000071.1:0-311 GCA_046299435.1 Saprospiraceae bacterium | reverse complement strand
GGCACCGTTTTCCAAGCCAACCCGGTGTTCAACAACCTCGCTCCCGGCACCTATGTGATGGCCGTCAAAGACGGCGCGGGCTGCGTCCGCACGGAAAGTGTCGTGGTCAACGCCCCCATGTCGCTCGTTGGCACAGGCTCCGCGTTGGATTGCTATGATGACACGGACGGCTCCGTCAGCGTCAGCGTCAGCGCGGGCTACCCCAGCTATGATGTCGAATGGTATCTCGGCCCGAACCCGGTCGGCTCCGGCTTCTCCCTGTCCGGCCTCGGCGGTGGCACTTACAAAGCCATCGTCACTGACCAAGAAGG
>JBKBIC010000070.1:0-21065 GCA_046299435.1 Saprospiraceae bacterium | reverse complement strand
GGAGTGAAAGCGGCTCCCCCTTCAGGGGGCTGGGGGGCACTCGCCTGCACCTGCCCGTTCCGCCCCAAACCTTGCTGGCACGCGCTGGCCTTGGCACAACTCTTTGAAAAACAGCCGGATGCGTTCACAGAGGTAGCCGATTTGCCCGATTGGGCTACGGCACTTTTGGCGGGCGACGCGGCCCCGATGCGCCGCACGGCCTCGCCCGAAACCAAAGCCGCCGAAAAGCAAAAACGCCGTTTCGAGCGACTCGAACGCACAGCGGCAGGCTTCGACGACTTGGAAAACTGGCTCGCCGACACGGCCCGGCGCGGGCTGGCGACCGTCGTGGCCGAAGACCCCAAATTTTATGAGACCATCGCCGCCCGCGTGGCCGATGCCTCGATGACCAGCCTCAGCCGCCAACTCCGCTTGCTCGGCCAAATCCGCACCACCGAACCCGACTGGGCCGAGCGGATGCTGGCGGTTTTGGCCGACGCGCATTTGGCCGTCCGCAGCTTCCGGCAGCGCGAAAATTTGCCCGAAGCCCTGCTCCACGACCTGCAAAACTTCATCGGCATCGCCACCCAAAAAGACGAGGTGTTGGCCGCCGGCGAGCGCGTGGCCGACATCTGGGCGGTGCTTGCCGTGCGCGAGGACATGATTGAAAACGGCCTTGCCGGGCGGCGCACTTGGCTTTTCGGCGGCAAAACGGGGCGCATGGCCGTCGTGCAGGAGTACGCTTTTTTGTCGGCTGCGCCATTCGCGCCGGGCTTCCGGGTGGGCGATGTGTTGCGCGGCGAGGCGGTGTTTTACCCCTCGGCTTTCCCGTTGCGGGTGCTGCTCGAAGGCGCGGAAGTCCTGCCCCGCAAGGTGGAAAAAATGCCCGGATACGCTGATTTTCAACTGTTTGCACAGGATTTTGCCAAATCCGTCGGGCAACAGCCCTGGCTGACGGCGGCTGGGCAAGCGGGTTTCCCGGCGGCGTTCGAGGCGGTGGTGCCCGTGTTTTCGGACGAAAAATTCTGGCTCATGGACGAGGCTGGGCGGCAACTGCCGCTCGCCGTGCGCGAGTCGGGCGGCTGGCAAATGCTGGCTTTGAGCGGCGGCCAAGCGGTCGGCGTTTTCGGCGAATGGGACGGCGCGGCCCTGACGGTTTTGAGCGTGGCGGCGGCGGGCAGACTGGTGCCGATGCCGGGTTTTCGGGTTTCGGGAAGCGGGCGGGATGCGATACTTTTGCCAGCCGTTTGAATCCTACTCACTCAATCACTCATTCGCTCACTCACTCAATGAAAATAGACGTTATCCTCGGCCTGCAATGGGGCGACGAAGGCAAAGGCAAAATCGTGGATTTTTTGGCCGAGCAATACGACATCGTGGCGCGGTTCCAAGGCGGCCCGAACGCCGGGCACACCCTCAAATTCGGAGGCCAGAAATATGTGCTGCACACCATCCCATCGGGCATTTTCCGCGAAAACTTGGTCAACGTGATTGGCAACGGCGTGGTCATTGACCCGGTCGTGTTCCGCCGCGAGCTGCAGTTTTTGGAAAAAAGCGGCGTGGATTTCAAGACACGCTTGCTCGTGTCCCGCAAGGCGCACCTGATTTTGCCCACCCACCGCTGGCTCGACGCGGCCAGCGAAGCCCACAAGGGCAAGGCGAAAATCGGCTCCACGCTCAAAGGCATCGGCCCGACGTACATGGACAAAACAGGCCGCAACGGCCTGCGCGTGGGCGACATCGAACTGGGCGACTCCTTCCGTGAGAAATACGAAAGCCTGAAAACCAAGCACTTGGAACTGCTGAAAATCTATCCCGAAGTACCGTTCGACCTCGAAACCGAGGAGCGGGCGTGGTTCGACAGCCTCGCCGACTTGCTCGCGCTGCCGCTCGTGGACTCGGAATACTACATCAACGACGCGCTCGCGGCCGGGAAAAAAATCCTCGCCGAAGGGGCGCAGGGTTCCATGCTCGACATTGATTTCGGGACGTACCCGTTTGTCACATCCTCGAACACCATCACAGCGGGCGTTTGCACGGGTTTGGGCGTGGCCCCGCAGCGCGTCGGGCGGGTCATCGGCATCACGAAAGCGTACTGCACCCGCGTCGGCAGCGGCCCTTTTCCGACCGAGCTCGACAACGAAACGGGCGAGCAACTGCGAAAAGAGGGCGCGGAGTTCGGCTCCACCACAGGCCGCCCGCGCCGCTGCGGTTGGATTGACCTGCCGCAACTGCGCTACACCATCCTCGTCAACGGCGTGACCGAACTGTGCATGACCAAAATTGACGTGCTCAATATCTTCGAGACCATATCGGCAGCCACAGACTACCAATTTGACGGGCAAACGAGCCAAAACCTGCCGTTCGACATGGGCACGACCGTCTGCGCGCCCGTGCTGAAGAACTACGCCGGCTGGAAATCCTCACTCGACGAGGCCAAGACCTTCGACCAGTTGCCCGCCGAGGCACGGGCTTTCATCGCCGATTTGGAGGCGTATCTGGGTGTGCCGTTCAGCATGATTTCGACGGGGCCGGAACGGGAGAAGTTGATTGTGCGGTGATTTTCACTTTGCCTAACGTCTTGACTATCAAACTACTCTGAGTCATGGGCGGATATTTTTCAACTGTCTGCATTGCCGTCTGCACGTCCTTCGCACCGGTACTCCGTGCCCAGCCCACCAACGTGGACAGCCTGAAAAACGTGCTGGCCAACGCCAACCACGACTCGGTTCGGTTCGTGGCGGCCAAAGCCCTTTTATCTCATTTTCAAGTTGCTGACCCCGCCGGAGAGGGCAGCCAATGGGCGATGCGGCTCGTCGAAATCGGCAAACGCCTCGGCCCGGAATGGACGATGGATGCCCTGTTGAACGCGGCGAACTCTTGGTCGCGCCAAAACCGCTTGGATTCTGTGGCATTTTACGCCGGGCAAGCACTGGATTTGAGCCGAAAAACCGGGAACGGCGTGTTCGAGGGCCGTGCGCTCATCACGCTCGGCGGCGTGTACGAAAAGCACGGCGAACTCGCCAAAGCCATCGAAAGCTACAAAATCGCCCTCCCAAAGGTCAAAGACCGCCGCGACAGCCTGTTTTTGCTGAACAATCTTGGTCTTGCCCACACCCGTTCGAACAACCACGAACAAGCACTCGAAGCCTACTTGGCGGCCCTGCGGCTCACCGACCAAAGCCAGCCGAACCGCCTGACGGCGGTGGTCTGCGGCAATTTGAGCCGCGTGTACGAGGTCATGGGCAAGCTGCCCGAAGCAGTCCGATACCTCGAAAAATCCATTGACATCAAAGAAAAAATCGGCGACAAACCCGGCCTGTTGTTTGGGTACAACCAAATCGCCGCGCTCCTTTTTTTCAAAAACATAGACAAAGGCAAGGGCTTGGAATTCAGCCAAAAAGCCTTGCAAGCGGCCCGCGAACTGCGCGACACATTCATGACTGTGAAGGTTTTGACCAACCTGACCTCAATGCACATGGAACAGAAACGCTACGAAGCGGCCAGCGTTTTCTTGCGCGAAGGGTTACAACTCATCGGCAACGCTCCGGAGCAAAAGGAGTCGAAGGGGCATTTCCTGAAAAACTTGGCCGTCATCGAAAACGAGCGAGCCAACCACGGCGCGGCACTCCGCTACGCCCAACAAGCCCTCGACATCTGGCCGAAAGAGGTGCCGAGCGGGCAACAGGAAATCTATTTTGAGTTATTCACGGCCCACAAAGGCATGGGCAATTACAAGGCCGCCCTCGAAGCCCACGAGCAATACGAGGCTCTCAAAGACAGCCTCAACAACGCCGACCGACTGACCAAACTCGCCGAACTCGACTCCAAATACCAGACCGCCGAAAAAGACAAATCCATCGCCCTGCTCGAAAAAGACAAGCTCGCGCAGGCCGCCGAAATCCAACACCGCCGCGACCAAGTGCTCTACCTCTCGTTCGCGGCCATCGGGTTGTTGCTCTTGGGCGGGCTGCTGTATTTCCGCAGCCGCTACCAGCAAAACCTCCGCCTCGAACGGATGCGGACGAGCATCGCCAGCGATTTGCACGACGAAGTGGGCAGCTCGCTCTCGCGCCTCAACTTCCTCATCGGTTCGCTCGACATGGAGGCCGCGCCCCAGCGTACCTTCCAAAACATCGAAAAGAGCAAAGAAATCATGCAAAAAACCGCCTCCGACATCCGCGACGTGGTGTGGGCGGTGGATGCCCGCCGAGACAAAACCGGCGACCTGCTCGACCGCATGGAGGATTTTGCGTTCGATATGTTCAACGCCCGGAACATCGGCTGCCAGTTTTCAACCGATGGCATTGGCCGCGAGGCTGTGCTCAACCCGTTCGTGCGGCAAAACATCTACCTGATTTTCAAGGAATCGGTCAACAACATCGCCAAGCACAGCAACGCCACCGAGGTCAGGGTCGCGCTCGCACAAAAAAATGGCGCACTCGAAATGCGCGTCTCGGACAATGGCACCACTGCCAACCCCAGCAAGGTAAAAGGGCAAGGACTGGAAAATATGCAGCTGCGGGCGCAGCGCGTCGGCGGCACATTGGATGTCCGGCAGGAAGCGACGGGCTTCACGGTGCGTTTGCGGGTGCCGACGGCCTGAAAAATCAAGCCGCCGGGGCCGCCTCTGCCACAGCATCCGCCTCGTTTTCCTCCACCGCGTCAATCTCCACGCGCAAATTGTTGATGATGAAATCCTGCCGTTCGGGCGTGTTTTTGCCCATGTAATAGTCCAATACATGGTCGAGGTTCGTGTCTTCGGGCAGGAAGACCGGGTCGAGGCGGATGTCCGCGCCGATGAACCCGCTGAATTCGTTGGGGCTGATTTCGCCCAAACCTTTGAATCGCGTGATTTCGGGCTTGCCGCGCAGCCGGTTCATGGCTTGTTGTTTTTCGGTTTCGGAGTAGCAGTAGAAGGTCTGCTGTTTGTCGCGGACGCGGAACAGGGGCGTTTGCAAAATGTACAAGTGGCCGTTGCGGACGAGGTCGGGGAAAAATTGGAGGAAAAACGTGAGCAGCAGCAGGCGGATGTGCATCCCGTCCACGTCCGCGTCGGTGGCGATGACGACGCGGTTGTAGCGCAGGTCATCGAGGCCGTCCTCGATGTTGAGGGCGTGTTGCAGGAGGTTGAGTTCCTCGTTTTGATAGACCACTTTTTTGGTCATGCCGTAGCAGTTCAGCGGCTTGCCGCGCAGGCTGAAGACGGCTTGGGTGTCCACATCGCGGGCTTTGGTGAGGGAGCCGCTGGCCGAATCGCCCTCGGTGATGAAGATGGTGGTGGCGAGTTTTTTTTCCTCGTCGCCTTTTTCATTGAGGTGGAATTTGCAGTCGCGCAGCTTTTTGTTGTGGACGTTGGCGGCCTTCGCGCGCTGGTTGGCGAGTTTTTTCACCTCTGATATTTCCTTGCGCTCGCGCTCGCTTTGCTGGATGCGCTTTTGGAGTTCTTTCGCCACCTCGGGGTTTTTGTGCAGAAAATCGTCCAATGCCTTGCCCAAAAAATCGGACATGAAAGTGCGCACCGCCGGGCCGTCGGGAGCCATGCGCTCCGAGCCGAGGCGCGTCTTCGTCTGGCTCTCGAACACAGGTTCCTCCACGCGCACGGCGACGGCGGCGATGATGCTCTCGCGGATGTCTTTTGCGTCGTAGTCTTTTTTGAAATGCTGGCGCACCACTTTCACCAGTGCCTCGCGGAAGGCGTTGAGGTGCGTGCCGCCCTGCGTGGTGTTCTGGCCGTTGACGAACGAGTGGTACTGCTCGCCGTAGTGGTTGCCGTGTGTCATGGCGATTTCTACGTCCTCGCCGCGCAGGTGGATGATGGGGTAGCGCGTGGCTTCGGTGCCCGTTTTTTTCTCCAAAAGGTCGCGCAGGCCGTTTTTCGACTGGAAAACCTTGCCGTTGAAATTGATGCGCAGCCCGGCGTTCAGGTAGGCGTAGTTCCAAAGTTGCTGCTCGACATACTCCGTCACCCAGCGGAAATTGCGGAACATCCCGTTGTCGGGCTTGAAGAAAATGAGCGTGCCGTTTTCCTCCTTCGTGGCTTCCTGTTGGTGCTCTTTGACGAGTTCGCCGAACTTGAAATCGGCGGCTTTCATCTGCCCTTCGCGCACGGCCAGCACTTTGAACGACTCGGAAAGCGCGTTCACAGCCTTCGTGCCCACGCCGTTGAGGCCGACGGTTTTTTTGAACGCCTTGCTGTCGTACTTCGCGCCGGTGTTGATTTTCGAGACCACGTCCACCACTTTTCCGAGCGGGATGCCGCGCCCGTAGTCGCGCACGGTCACGCCCGCGTCGTTGAGCGTCACGTCAATTTGCCGCCCGAAGCCCATCGCAAACTCGTCTATCGCGTTGTCAATCACCTCTTTGAGCAGGACGTAGATGCCGTCGTCGGGGCTGCTGCCGTCGCCGAGTTTGCCGATGTACATACCGGGGCGCAGGCGGATGTGCTCGCGCCATTCAAGGGTCTTGATTTCGTCTTCTGTGTACCTGATTTCTTGCATCTGTGTCAGTGGATGGTTGGCGGCAGCGGGTTGGCGGCTGGCGGCCTTGTCCGATTTTTTGGCAGCCGGGGTCGCGGTCGCCGCGAGGTTTGGCTGCTTCATTGGTTTGTGAATCGCGCCCAAAGTTCTGCAAATTTTGATGGTTGGAAAAAACGGCCACACGAGCGACGGGCAAACTTAAAACAAATTGAGTTTTTAAAACCAAATTGTTTTTTGTTGCTCGTGTGCCTGTTTGCTCAATCCCGCTTTTTCGCCCGGTGGTTTTCAGCGTTCTTTGCCGCTCAAAAACACAGTCCTACGCCATGATTTTGTGCCAAAAGTTGCGTCCTGCCCTGTTTGCCTGTGCTGTTTTGTGGCTTGTCGGCTGCAAGGCGGTCATCCATTTCAACTCCACGGCGACGCAAGCCACGCCGCCGGCGGGCAAGTTTTCCAAGATTTTGTTTGTGGAGGAAATGGGCGACATGGTGGCCTATAAATTTTACAACAACGTCCGCCGCGACCTGCGCCGCGAACTGGCCGCCCGCAAAATCCAGTGCGAATTCGTCCGCACGACCCCAACAATGGCCGACCCCGGCGGGCGCATCGCCGATGCCATGGGGCGGTTCCAGCCCGACGCGGTGGTGCGGCTGACGGATTGCGAAGTGGACGATTATGTGTGGCTGGATATTGGCTGGGGGCCGTTCCACGACGACGCGCACGAAATCACGGTCGAGATGAGCCTGCGCCCGGCGGGCAGCGATTCGGTGCTGTGGACTGCCGATTTGTTTGTGGATCAGTTTTTTGGCGTGGACGTGGCCTCTGAAAAAGTCGCCCGCCGCATGGTCGAGAAACTCGCCGCCGACGGCATGATTCGGGATTGACGAATTGCGATTTGCGAATTACGATTCCGTGCGCCCGCAAATCGTAATTCGTAATTTCAAAATCGCAAATCAACCCGGCTCATCCACCACATCCACCGACCACGCTTCGGCTTTTTCGGCAAAAAGCACTTTGGTTTTCGCCCAAGTTTGCTGGAAAAGTTCGCTCTGGCGGTAGCGTTCCAAGTCGTTTTCGGATTCCCAAAAACTGAGCGTGAACAGCACGTTGGGCTGGGCGCGGCTGCGGAGCAATTCCATGTGCCGACAACCGGGAAACGCCCGGATGCTGGCTTTGCTCTGCTCGAAAACCTGCTCCACGAAGTGGCCGACTTCTTCCGGGCGGAAGGTCATTTTGACGATGCGCTTTATCATAGTTTGCAGTTTGCAGTGGGCAGTTTGCAGTGGGCAGTGGGCAGTTTGCAGTTTGCAGTGGGCAGTTTGCAGTGGGCAGTTTGCAGTGGGCAGTTTGCAGTGGGCAGTTGGCAGTTGGCAGTGGGCGGTTTGCAGTAGAAAGATTATTGTTACATGAATCGCCTACTGCCAACTGCCCACTGCCCACTGCCTACTGCAAACTGCCCACTGCAAACTGCAAACTGCAAACTGCAAACTGCCCACTGCAAACCGCCTACTGCAAACCGCCTACTGCAAACTGCCTACTGCAAACCATATTTCCTGCGCCGCCGCCAGCTGAAAAACCACCCGAACAGGCCGAGGAAAGCCAGCGGTGCGCCGAGGTTCACGGCTTGCCACATCGTTTTTTCGTCTTTGGCTTTCACGCCGTCGAGCAGGCGGAGTTTCACTTCTTTGGCGCGGGCCTCGATGACCCCGTTTGCTTCGACGAGGTATTCTATGGCATTGATAATGAAGTCTTTATTGGCGTAGGTCGAGTTTTCGTAGTGGTTGAAACCGAGCGGCAGCCACACTTTTTTGGCCGGGTCGCGGATGAAATTGGCGGCCACGTCGCCGTCGCTGATGACGATTTGGCGCGTCGGTTCGCTCACGGGTTTGAACGGCGTGCCGAGCTGCGCCAGCCCGGCGGCCATTTCCTCGCTGACGCGGTTTTCGTAATTCGACGGGAACGTGCCTTCGAGCAGCACGGCCACCGTTTGTTTGCCTTTGTCAAACTTGGCCGGGTCGGGGTCGTATTTCACGATTTCAAAATTGAGTTCGATGGGGCTGAATTGCAGGCGGCTGTACTGGCTGGTTTGCAGCAGCACGGTTTTGCGGACGGGCGTTTTGGTGCGGATGGTGTCAATCGAGGAGGCGAAGCGCAGCTCCACGCGGTCGAGGTTTTTGACAATCGGGTGGCCGCTCGACGGGCTGACGGCCAAGTGGTAAAACCAGGGGAAGAGCTCGTATTGCGGCGCGTTGCCCATTTGCCCGGTGCGGAGCGGGATTTTGGTGCATTGCAAATCCAGCGCGAGGTCGGGCTGGATGCGAACGCCGTACTTAAACAGTTGGTCTTCAAGGTTTAAGGGGTAATCGCTCGGCACAAAACGCCCGTCGGCGCGGAGGCTGTCGAGGGCCACGCCCATGCGGTCAATGAGCCAGAGCACCTTGCCGCCCTGCATGACGTATTGGTCAATCTTGAATTTTTCTTTTTCCGAAAATGCCGTGCGCGGCTTGGCGACGACCAGCACGGCGCACTCTTTTTTGATGTGCAGGACGGAATCGAGCGTCACGCGGTCGGTGTCGTAAAACTGGCGGAGCGAGCGTTCGAGGTCGGTGGTTTGCAGCTCGTCCAGCTCGCCGTGCCCGCGTGTGAACAGGATGATGGGGCGTTGGGCGGTCATCAGTTTTTTGATGGCGTTGGCAAATTTGTACTCCAACAGGCTCACGGAGTTGTTGATGACCACGTTGGGGTTGAGGTTCGCCGATTCGTTTTCGAGCAATTTCACGACCACGCGGCGGGTGCCGAAATTGAAAATGGCAATCGGATAGACGAGTTTTTGGGTCCGTTCGCCTTCCTCGCGCACCTGCAAATTGACGGGGATGATGCCCTCCTCGGCCAGCGATTTGCGGCGTTCGTTCACCTGTTCGAGCGTGCCTTCGTTCGGGTCTTCAAACTGGTAGTCAATGTACCCGCTCTCGCCCCTGAAATCGTCGAGCATCTCGCGGGTCGCGGTTTGCAGGCGTTTGAACCCGGCGGGGAAATCGCCTTCGAGCAAAACGCGGACGTACACGCGGTCTTTCAGGCCGCCCAAAAGCGTGCGCGTGGGCCGCGTGAGCGTGAAGCGTTTTTCCTCCGTGAGGTCGAGGTGCGTGTAAAAAAACGAGGCCAATATGTTGATAAACAACACGATGCCGCAGAACAAGCCGAACTGGATGAGTGCCTGTGAACGCCGGGAACGCATCAGATAGTGATGAGTTATGAATGATGAACGATGAATTTCAGTCGGGCAAAAGTAGGCGAATCTTGGGCAGCAAAGGCATGGGCGGAAAGCTGGGCCGGGTTTGTAATTTTGCCACCCTCGAATCACCAAATCACCGAATAGACCTCTGCGGAACTCTGCGGGTTCTCTGCGAAACTCTGCGTAACAGCCTGCCACAAGAGTTATTATGCAGAGTTTCACAGAGATAAATGACATTTTCGCAAGAAGTCTAATAACCAAAACACCATCCAAAAATGACTTTCGCCACACCTCTCTGGCTGCTGCTTTTGCTCGTGCTCCCGCTGCTCATCTGGCAGTACGGGCGCACGGTGCGCGGCCGCTACGTCAGCCTGCAAGTGCCGCTGGCCTACGCGCTCGGTGGGCGACGGACGTGGCGGACGCAGCTGCGGCGCACCTTGCCCATTTTCCGATGGTCGGCCCTCGGCTTCTTGGCCGTCGGCATGGCCCGCCCGCAGCGGCTCTGGCAGGAGGAAAAAATCAAGGCCGAAGCAGTGGACATCGTGCTGGCGATGGACATCTCGCCGAGTATGCTGACCAAGGATTTCCAGCCCGACCGCCTCGCCGTGTCGAAATCGGTCGCCGTCCATTTTGTCGAAAAACGCCCGCACGACCGCCTCGGCCTCGTGGCTTTTTCCGCCGAGGCATTTACCCAATGCCCGCTGACCAGCGACCGAAAAGTGGTCGAGACCTTCATCCAAAGCCTGCAAATCGGCAAGCTCGAAGACGGCACGGCTATCGGCATGGGCCTCGCCACCGCCGTCAACCGCCTGAAAGACAGCCCCGCCGCCAGCAAAATCGTCATCCTGCTCACCGACGGCGAGAACAACGCGGGCTACATCCAGCCGCTCGATGCCGCCGAAATCGCCCGCGCGCTCGATGTGCGGGTGTACACCATCGGCATCGGCACCGACGGGCAGGCCCTCGCACCGGCCTCCCGCGACCCCTACACCGGGCAGTACGAGTTCGCGCTGCGCGAAACCCGCCTCGACACCGAGCTGCTGCGGAAAATAGCCGAGATGACCGACGGCAAATCCTACCGCGCCTTCGATGCCGCCGAGCTCGAAAACATCTATGCCGACATTGACAAACTGGAAAAAACCGAGATTGAAGTGACCACCGTGCAGCGCAAAACCGAGCTTTTCCACTGGTTCGCGGGCTTGGCCGCCCTGTTGCTTTGCCTCGAAATGCTGTTGCGCTGGGTTTTCCTGCGTTCGCTGACCTGACGCGGGCCACTCGATTTCATGTTTTGGTAATCCACAGCAAACATTGGCTTAACCCAGCCGCCGCACTTTTGTCCCGGATTTGGGGCGATGCAAAGGTTATATGGTTGCTCTGAATCTACCTTTGATTAGCAGCATTACAGATATTGAGGGCTGGCCGGGCGCAATGCTCGGCCAGTTTTTTTGTGTTTCGGCCAAACGATGATGATGCTCCCGGCGGTCTGCTATTTTTGCCCCTCCGAACACGTCTCAAAAACACACCACCGCCATCGTGGAGCAACCCGCACCGCCCATCCTGCCGGCCACTGACCCGGTTTCCGACGAAAAAAAGTTCGTGCAATCCATGCGGCTCTCGCGGGTCGCGGTGCCCGTTTTGCTGGGCTTGTTAGCCGTCGGCTGGCTTTTTCACCGTCAGTTCGATGCCGAGGCGTTCCGCGATATCGAGTGGTCGGGCCGCGCTGCCGCGTGGCTTTTGGCGGGTTTGGGGCTGCTCGTGCTGCGGCATTTTGCCTACGCCCTGCGGATGCGGGCGTTGACGGGCGGGCAGTTTTCGTGGCGCAAATGCGCCGAATTGGTCGTCCTCTGGGAGTTCAGTGCCGCGCTCACGCCGACGAGCAAAGGCGGCCCGTTCGTGATGCTGTTCGTGCTCACCCGCGAAAAACTTGCCGCTGGGCGCACGGCCACCGCCGTTTTGTACACCATCATTTGCGATAGCGGGTTCATGGTCATCATGTTGCCGCTGCTTTTGCTGGCTTTTGGCCCGCCGATGCTGTACCCCGGCATGGAATCGTTCGGCGATGTGCGGCTGGCGAGCGGGACGTTTTTCTTCACTTATGGCTTCATGTTCGCGTATTGGGCGGTGTTCGCGTTCCTGCTTTTTGTGCGCCCGCAGTACGCCCGCCGTGCGCTGGGCCTTGTTGCCAAAATCCCTTTCCTGAAAAAATACGAGGCCAAACTGCTCTATCTCGGCACGGAGTTCGAGTTGGCTGCTGCCGAAATGCGCCGCCAAAACTGGCTTTACCATGCCCAAGTCTGGCTCGGCACCTTCGGCGCGTGGACGCTTAAATTCCTGATGATCAACTGTTTAATCATCGCCATCGTGCCCAGCACACCGATTGACGGCAGCACCCAAGCGTTCATCTATGCTCGCATGGTGGCCATGTTTATTATCATGGCGTTCAGCCCCACGCCGGGCGGGGCGGGCTTGGCCGAGGTGGCCATGTCGAAATTCATCACCGATTTTGTCCCCGAAGGCATCGGCGTGGTGGTGGCCCTGTTGTGGCGCGGCATGGCGTATTACGGCTATCTGCTCCTGGGGGCCATCGTGGTGCCGGGCTGGGTGCGGGCCAAACTCGGGCGCGGCGCGGCCAATCCCGCCTAAAACACAAAAACACATACCTTCGCCGCCGACCAAACAGCAGCCTTCCCGCCATGCGAAAACCGCTTTTCAAAATCCGCGAGCGCAACCGATTCGGTTTCATGGATGCCAGTGGCGAGGTCGTCATCGAGCCGCAATACTTCGAGGCCGACGACTTCCGCAACGGCTTCACCCGCGTCCGCCTGAACGACCAATGGGTGCCAATGGACACGCTTGGGCGGCTGCTGTTGAAGCGTTTTTACCGTTTTGTCGGCACGTTCGAGGAGGATTTGGCGCGGGTGCAGCTGGTGCGGACGTGGGGCTTCATTGACCGCCGGGGCCACGAGGTCATCCCGCCGCAGTTCGATGCGGCGGGCGATTTCCGTGAGGGGCTGGCGATGGCGCAGTTCAATGGGAAGACAGGGTTCGTGAACCGCGAGGCCCGTTTCGTCATCCGCCCGGCGTTCGAGGCGGCGGGCAATTTCAGCGGCAACCTCGCCCCGGCCAGCACCGACGGCCAATGGGGTTTCATCGAAAAAGACGGCAAATTCAGCATCAAACCAGCCTTCGACTCGGCGCAAGCCTTCCAAAACGGCGTGGCCGTCGTGACCCGTGCCGGGCGTTGGGGCCTCGTCAACCGCGCCGGAAAAGTCTGCGTGGAGCCGCAGTTTGAGTTCGTGCAAGGCCACGCGCACGGCGAGTTTTTCGATGGCATGGCACTGGCCTACCGCGATGGCAAGTACGGTTTCGTGAGCGAAGCGGGCGAAATCGCCGTCGAACCCATGTTCGATTTGGCCGGCGACTACGGCGAGGGGCTGGCCCTGGTGGAAATCAACGGCGCGTACGGCTACATTGACAAGGCCGGGAAATTGGTCATCATGCCCAAGTTCGAGGACGCGGGCGTGTTTTCCGACGGTCTCGCGCAGGTGTGCGTCAACGGCAAATGGGGCTACATCAACACCGATGGCAAGCTCGCCATCCCCGCCGCGTTCGATGCCGCCGTGCCTTTCCGAGACGGCCTCGCGCTGACTGTTTTGGACGGCAAATGGCAATACATTGACCGTTTCGGCGGCGCGATTTGGCGCGAAAAATGAGCCGCCGCGTTTCGGCAAAATCCCACCGATTCAATAGAGTTTTTTTGAGACATTTGGCCGACTGATTGGGCGACCTGCCGTCGCTCGTGCGCCATATTTTTCAAAAAACGACATGCCATGTCCACGTCATCCATCCCGCCCGCGCCCCCCACTTTCCGCGAAGCCCTCGCTTTTTGGTTCAAACTGGGCTTCATCAGTTTTGGCGGCCCGGCGGGCCAAATCGCCATCATGCACGATTTTTTGGTGGACAAAAAACGATGGATTAGCAACTCGAAATTCCTGCACGCCCTCAACTATTGCATGCTGCTGCCCGGCCCGGAGGCCCAGCAGCTGGCCACCTATACGGGCTGGATGCTGCACGGCACGCGCGGCGGACTGGCTGCGGGCATCCTGTTCGTGCTGCCTTCGACAATTATTTTATTGGTTTTGAGCGTGTTGTACGTCCGGTTCGGGCAAGTGCCGGCCATACAATCGGTGTTCGATTGGCTGAAACCTGCGGTGCTGGCCATCGTGCTGGCCGCCGTCTGGAAAATCGGGAAAAAATCGCTGCACACATCGTTGCATTGGGCAGTGGCTGCGTTGGCTTTCGTGGGCATTTTCTTTTTCGACGTGCCGTTCCCGCTCATCATCGTCGGGGCGATTTTGGTGGGCTTGGCGGTGCATCATTTTGTGCCAACCCATGCACAATCAGCGAAAAAGAACGCAGCAGCCAATGCCGCCGACGAATCCGCCTACCTCATCAACGCGGGGACGACCGTGCCGGGCGCGGGCTTTTCCGCCGGGCGACTGGCGCGGCAAATCGGCACCGGGCTTTTGCTGTGGGCCGTGCCGTTCGCGCTTTTTTTCCTATGCTCGGCGGACTTCGATTTCTGGAAAAAACTCTCCGTGTTTTTCACGCAAGCGGCGTTTGTGACCTTCGGCGGGGCATACGCCGTGCTGCCGTATGTGGCGCAGGTGAGCGTCGAGAAATTTGGTTGGCTGACCGACTTGCAGATGATTGACGGCCTCGCGCTGGGCGAGACCACGCCGGGGCCGCTCATCATGGTGCTGGCTTTTGTGGGCTTTATGGCGGGTTACAACTCGTTCGGCGGCTCGCTCTTGGCGGGCACGACGGGGCTGCTGACGACGGTTTTTTACACGTTTTTGCCGTCGTTCGTGTTCATTTTCGCGGGTGCGCCCGTTATCGAACGCACACACGAAAACCCGGCGGTGAAGGCCGTCCTCAATTTTGCCACCGCTGCCGTCACGGGCGTGGTGCTCAATCTGGCCTTGTATTTCGGGAAAGCCGTCGTCATGCCCGCGCCACCAGAAGTGCGCTGGCTGCCGTTGGCTTGGGCGGCGGTATCGTTCGTCGCCCTGCAACGGTTCGGGGTAAATATGATGTGGTGGATTGCCGCGAGCGTGGGGATGGGTTTGGTTTGGTTTGTGGTGTTTTGAGTTGAATAGATGAATTGAAAACGGGAAAAGTTGAAGCGTTGAATTTGCCAGACGCGATTCAACGCTTCAACCTTTCCCTCTTTTCAACTCAAAACATCACCGCCTCAGCACGTTTCTGCGCCATGTTTTCCTTCATTTTTCGCCAATCGGCACCGAGCAATTTGTTCATGCCTTTGTCCACGACGAAGTGCGTGGCGATTCGTACCAGCCCTTGCGCCCGCAACCCAAGCGAGCCGAAAGCCCGCAGCGCGATGGAGTAGCCGCCGTCGGTGTACTCGATGTAGTGCCACCAACCGGAAGGCATAAAAACAGTCTCGCCGGGATAAATGATTGTCTCATAACCTTTTGCGTGGGCGAGCGCGGGGAATTTTGTGTAATCGGGCTTGTTCAAATCCACATAGCTGGCCACCGTGAACGGGTGGCGGTACAGGTGCCGCGTCATGTCCGGCGGGAAAAGCACGACCCGCTTGCGCCCGTGAATTTGGTTCAGGAAGACGTGGCTCATGTCAATGTCGTAGTGCAAAGCCACCTTCGAGCCTTCGCCACCGAAAAACATGAACGGAAAATCATTCGAGAAGCCATCCATGATGGTCGGCAGCTGGAAATCGTGGCGCAGCTCCGGCGCGGCATTGAAAATGTTCCAAAGGAAAATGCGGAGGTCGGTCGGCCCGCTTTCGATGATTTCGAGGTACTCCCGGAACGAGATGACGCGGTCGGGTTCCATGTAGCCCTTGCCCGGCTTGGAATAGTTGTTGCTCACGACGGGAACCCGCAAGTGGCCGTATTTTTCCTTGAACATCTCGATTGTCCAGCGTTCGCGGGCAGGCCAAGTGGCCGTCAGGTCGGTGAAGACCACCGGTTTCCGAGGTTCGAGATATTCCGCCGCAAAGGTTTCGCGGGTCAGTCCGGTGCGGCGTTCGACGGGTTTCAATTCCAACATAAACGATGAGTTTGTGAAACTAAAACAGGTTGAGACAGACAGGGTCGCTTGCGTCGAGGCGAAAATACGGCGCGAAGGCATGACGAAAGCCCGAAAAAAAATCTGTTCCCAAAAATCCGATTGTTTCTACTTTGCCTCCGAATGAGACTAACAATCAACGACTTAGACACCCCGGACGCGCTCGTCGTCCCGTTCGCACAAGGCCAAAACTTGGCCGACGACTTGGCCGTGCTCGCCGCCCGCACTGGCTGCGATGCTGCCGCCCTCCAACAGGATTTCAAGGCCGATGCCAAAGAGGTTTTCGTGCTGTACACGGCACCCGGCAACGGCCCGACGCGGCGTTTTTACCTGCTTGGCTTGGGCGCGAAAAACGGCTTTGCCGACGTGCAGGCCGCGTTCCGCTCGTTTTGCCACCGCACCAAAAGTCGGTTGCCGCAAAAACTCGCGGTCGAGCTTCGCCACATCGGCCCCGAAAAAATCGCCACCGCGACCGAGGGCGCAGCCGCCGGGATGCTGCTCGGCCTTTTCCAAGTCAACAAAAACAAGCCAGCCCCAGAAAAAACTGCCCCGACTTTCGGCGACGAAGGCTCCGCGCTGAACCTGCTCGTGCCGCCCGAAAACGAACCCGCTGCCCGCGTGGCTGCCCGCCGCGCAGAGGTTTTTGCCCACGCGCAAATGCAGATCTTCGATTTGGTCAACGCGCCCGGCAACAAAAAAACGCCCGCCATCATGGCCGATTTTGCAAAAAAAGCGGGCGCGGAATCGGGTTTTTCCGTCCGAATCCTGGGGCATGAGGATTTGATACGCGAAGGCTTGGACGCGCTTTTGACCGTCAATCAGGGCAGCCCGAACGCGCCAGTGCTCATCCTGCTCGATTATTCGCCCAAAAACTGGCCCGAAGACGCACCTCCGGCGGTCGGCCTCGTCGGCAAGGGCGTGACCTTCGACACGGGCGGCATCAGCATCAAACCGTCGGGCAACATGCACTACATGAAAAGCGACATGGGCGGCGCGGCGGCGGTGCTCGGCGCGTTCATGGCGGCGGCCCGGCTCGGCCTGCCGATGCGCCTGACCGGGGCCATCCCCGCCACCGAAAACATGGTGGACGGCGCGGCGGCCAAGCCCGGCGATGTGTGCGGCTCGTATTCGGGCAAGACCATCGAAATCACGGACACCGACGCGGAGGGCCGCGTGATTCTGGCCGATGCCATCGCGTACCTGCTCAAAAACCGCCAGCCCGACACGCTCATTGACCTTGCGACCTTGACCGGCAGCATCATCCGCGCCATCGGCACGCAGGCGGGCGGGCTTTTCACGAAAAACGACGCGCTGGCCGCAGCCCTCGCCGCCGCCGGCGAGCGCGTGGGCGAACGCCTTTGGCGGATGCCGATGTGGGACGAGTACGGCTCCGACCTGAAAAGCGACGTGGCCGACCTCCGCAACTATACCGGCAAACCCATGGCCGAGAGCATCACTGCCGCCAAATTCCTCGAACATTTCACCGCCGGGCACAAGGCTTGGGCGCACCTCGACATCGCGGGCATGGCCTTCGGCGACTCGGAGTTTGCACAAGGCAAAAGCGCGACGGGCTACGGCATCCGGCTGTTGGTGGAGTTTTTGGAAAATTGGAAGAACGAGCATGCTGTTTGCCCCTAGCGTTAACCCTTCTCTAAGCCATATCTTCAAAAAACATTTCCTTATGGCTCTTTTCTGCAACCATGACCATGACACAGACAGAACTCAAACAACTGATTGACCAAACAGAATCCGACAGGCTGGAGAAAACCGTTTCTACTGCGGACATTGCCAAATTCTCGGAAGCCGTTTGCTCTTTTGCCAACGACATGGGCAATCATCGGCTGCCCGGGTACCTGCTGGTTGGAGTAAGGGACAACAACACGATTGCGGGCATGACAATCTCGGACGAATTTTTACGCACCTTGTCAGACTTACGCTCATCAGGAAACATCCTGCCCCAACCTGCCATGAGTGTGGAAAAAATCATCATGCCGGATGGGGAAGTCGCGGTAGTCACGGTACAGCCCTCGGATTTGCCTCCGGTGCGTTACAAAGGGAAGGTACACATCCGAGTAGGCCCCCGCAAAACGGTCGCCAACGAACAAGAAGAACGTATGCTGACAGAGCGGCGCAGCGTTTTGGCCCGCACCTTCGACTCAACCCCATGCCCAGACGCAAACGTGAGCGACTTGTCCATTAGACTCTTCGAAGACTACCGGCAACAAGCAGTAGCCCCGGAGGTCATTGCCGCCAACCATAGGGATTTGGAAACACAACTGGCCTCCTTGCGTTTTTTCAACTCGAAACACAACTGCGCGACGAATGCCGGATTGATATTGTTTGGCAAAAACCCGCGCTATTTTCTGCCGGGAAACTATATCCAGTTTCTGTGGTTCCCGGGCAACAACCTAACCGACACGCCGATAGACCAAGCTGAAATATCCGGAGATTTGCGCACCGTTATCCAAGAACTGGAATTGAGGCTCAAGACAATCAATGCGACAAGGCTCACAAGAGTCTCGTCATCGTTGCAAGAAAAGCTCCTACCCGATTACCCAGAGTGGGCAATGCGCGAGCTGCTTATGAATGCCATCATGCACAGGGATTACTCCTCCAATTCGCCGATACGATTTTATGTGTTTGACGATAGAATAGAGATACACAACCCAGGGGGGTTGTTCGGGGAGAGTAACCCCAACAATTTCCCCAATGTAAATGCATATCGGAACCCAACCATTGCCGAGGCACTAAAAACACTCGGTTTTGTAAACCGCTATGGGTATGGGGTGGAACGCGCAAAAAAAATGCTCGAAAACAACGGCAACCCGGCTCCAGAATTCAAAATAACAGAGGCTGGTACCTTTGCAGTTATCGTACCCAAAAGAAGGGAAGCATGAAGACGATAGCATTTTTCAACAACAAAGGCGGCGTGGGAAAAACCTCTCTGGTTTATCACCTCTCCTGGATGTTCGCCCGCTTGGGAAAGCGCGTACTCTCTGCGGATTTAGACCCACAGGCCAACCTAACCAGTATGTATCTCGACGACGAAGCCCTGTTGAACTTGTGGGATTCCGACACCAAACATTCGATTTATGACGCGCTGCGGCCCTTGATAGAAGGCACGGGAGACATTGACGCACCAAGCGTGGAAAGGGTCTCGGAGGGCTTAGGATTGCTGGCAGGCGACCTTGCGCTCTCTCGCTTTGAAGACCAATTGTCGGAAAACTGGCCTAAATGCCTAAGCGGCGATGTACGCGCCTTCCGGGTCATTTCGGCCTTTTATAGGTTGCTTTATCGTGGTGCCACATCAATGGATGCCGAGTTCGTGTTCATTGATGTTGGCCCAAATCTGGGAGCAATCAACAGGGCTGCCTTAATCGCAGCAGATTATGTGGTTGTTCCTCTTGGCGCAGACTTGTTTTCTATACAAGGATTGCGGAATCTGGGTCCATCCCTCATCAGTTGGCGCGGGGAATGGGAAAAAAGAATGAGGGAATTGCCTGCCGATTCTTTAAAAGGGGAGCCAATGCCCAAAGGCACAATGAAACCTATTGGGTATGTGCTCCTCCAACACGGTGCTCGTGAAAACCGCCCTGTCCAGGCCTATGAGAATTGGGCCGTTAAAATTCCGAAAACATATCGGGAATACCTTTTGAAAGAAACTAGCACGACGAGCGGCCCTTCACATGGAGGAACTGACCCTAACAACCTCGGAATGTTGAAGCACTACCGCAGCCTTATGCCTATGGCAATGGCAGCCCACAAGCCAATGTTCTATCTTAAACCGGCAGATGGTGCCATTGGCGCACACGTTGAGGCTGTCAAGAATTGCCTTGAGGATTTCAAAGCATTGGCACACAGGATTCTCAAAGAAGTTGCTGACGCTTGACTTGTTTTTAAACCGCCCCTCATGCCTCGCAAGAAATTCAACACTCATCACTTCACAACGGATAACTATGGCAAAACCAATCACCTTTCTGTGCGTGTCCTCCTATTTCAAGGGCAACGATTTTTTGCGCGGATTGAAGTCCACAGGCGCGACGGTTTACCTGCTCACCTCCAAAAAACTCGAAGACAAAGCATGGGCGCGCGAGGCGTTGGACGATATTTTTTACATCGAACAAGACGCGAACAACAACTGGAACATGAAGGATGTCATCGGCGGCCTGGCGTGGCTGATGCGCTCCAAAAAAATTGACCGCATCGTTTCGCTCGACGACTTCGACGTGGAAAAAGGCGCGGAGCTGCGCGAGCATTTCCGCATCCCCGGCATGGGCCAGACGACCTGCCGCCACTTCCGCGACAAGCTCGCCATGCGCATCGAGGCCCGCGACGCGGGCATCCCGGTGCCGGGCTTTTCGCCACTCTTCAACGACGCGGAAATCCATGCTTTCACCCAAAATTTTCCCGGCCCCTGGATTGTCAAACCGCGCGGCCAAGCCTCCGCGACGGGCATGAAAAAAGTCCACACGCCCGACGAGCTCTGGGCGCAACTCGAAAAACTCGGCGACGAACGCCACGAATACCTCGTCGAGCAGTTCAAACCCGGTGCCGTCTATCATGTGGACGCGCTTTCCGAAGGCGGCAAAGTCGTGTTTTCGCGGGTGTCGCAGTACCTCGCCACGCCGTTCGAGGTGGCGCACGGCGGCGGCATTTTCCGCAGTGCCATCTCCGAGTTCGGGGGCGAGGACGACAAAGCCCTCACTGCGCTGAACGTCAAGGTGATGGATGCCTTCGGGATGCAATACTCGGCCAGCCACACGGAGTTCATCAAATGCCACGAGGACGGCCAGTTTTACTTCCTCGAAACGTCGTCCCGCGTCGGCGGGGCGCACTTGGCCGAGATGGTCGAGGTGTCGTCGGGCGTGAACCTGTGGTTCGAATGGGCGCGGCTCGAAGCGGCGGTGGCGCGCGGCGAAAAATACACGCTGCCCAAAGTGCGGAAGGATTACGCGGGCATCGTCGTCAGCCTCGCCCGCCAGCAGTGGCCCGACATCAGCCAGTTCAACGACGCGGAAATCGCGTGGCGCATGACCGAGATGGAATACCACGTCGGCCTCATCGTGCAATCGAAAAAACGCGCGCGCGTCCTCGAATTGTTGGACAACTACGCCGACCGCATCGCCCGCGACTACCACGCCAGCGCACCCGCGCCGGAAAAGCCGACGAATTGAGTTGACGAGGGGAAAAGTTGAAGTGTTGAAAGGCCTTTTTCAAAACTTCAACGTTTACCCGCGTCAACATTTCCCAAAAAAATCCCCACCAAATTG
>JBKBIC010000069.1:1386-21274 GCA_046299435.1 Saprospiraceae bacterium | reverse complement strand
CGCGACGGATTTTCACGGATTTCCAATAGTTGTTAGTTGTGAACGGTTAGTGGTCAGTTTGAAAAAATCCGTGAAAATCCGTCGCATCCGCCCAATCCGCGTTCCAATTGCTATCAAGTTCGCCCAACGTACATTTGCCGTGCCCAAATCACCAAACCACCGCATCACCGAATCAACACCCACATGGACACCGCCGAACTCCTCAAAAAAGTCCGCAAAATCGAAATCAAGACGCGCGGCCTGAGCCGCCACCTGTTCACGGGCGGCTACCACTCGGCGTTCAAAGGGCGCGGGATGTCGTTTTCGGAGGTGCGCTCGTACCAGTTCGGCGACGACGTGCGGGCCATTGACTGGAACGTGACCGCCCGCACGGGCGAGCCGTTTGTCAAGGTTTTCGAGGAGGAGCGCGAACTGACGGTGATGCTGCTGGTGGATGTTTCCGGCTCTTCGTTTTTCGGGACGGTGCAGCAATTCAAAAATGAAATCTTGGCCGAAATCTGCGCCGTGCTCGCCTTTTCGGCCATTGCCAACAACGACAAGGTGGGCCTGCTGCTCTTTTCCGACCGCACCGAACTGTTCATCCAGCCCAAAAAAGGCCGCCAGCACATCCTCCGCATCATCCGCGAATTGGTCAATTTCGAGCCTGTGGCCGAGCACCGGGGCACCGACCTCGCCGCTGCACTGCGCCACACCGACAATATGCTGAAGAAACGCAGCGTCTGTTTCGTGCTTTCGGATTTTATCGCGCCCGATTATAGCGTGCCGCTGCGCGTGGCCGCCAAACGCCACGACCTCATCGGCATCCATCTGTTTGACCCCCGCGAGCGCGAGCTGCCCGATGTGGGCCTGATGTACGTCGCCGACGCGGAAGTCGGCGCGCAAACTTGGGTGGACACCTCGCACGCCAAAACCCGCGAGCGATACCGCAAGTGGTTCGAGGACAATTTTGCCCGCACGAAAAGTGTGTTTTTGCGCTCCGGTGCGGATTTTTTGAGCATTTCCACCGCCGAGCCGTATGTCAATGCGCTGCTGCGCTTTTTTGAAAAGAGAGGGAAAACTTGAGGTCGCAAACTGTGATCTCAACTTGATTTGGTATCACAACTTGTGACACCAGCCTTCGTCTAAGGTCGCAATTTGTGACCTTAGACGATTTTCAACCGGTAAAACACCTTGGGTAAACATGGAAATCCAACTCATCCAACAGAAAATCCACGAACTGCGCGGGCAAAAAGTCATGCTCGATTTTGACTTGGCCGCGCTATTTGGCGTGGAAAACAGGGTCTTGAAACAATCTGTCCGGCGCAATATGGAGCGTTTCCCGGGCGATTTCATGTTTGAACTGACCCAACAGGAGCTCAAAAACTTGACATCACAATTTGTGATGTCAAGTTGGGGCGGCACACGTCACCTGCCCTTCGCCTTCACCGAACACGGCGTGGCGATGCTCGCCAGTATCCTGAACAGCCCGCAGGCCATCCAAATGAACATCGCCATCATCAGGGCCTTCGTCGCACTGCGGCATTATGCGTTGACTTACAAGGAATTAGCCCAAAAACTGACCGAGCTGGAAAGCAAACAAGACCGCCAATTTGCCGACATCAACGACGTGCTGAACTTCTTGGCCGAAGAAAACCAAGCCCGCGCCAACGAAATCGCTGCCCTCCAAAACACCCCAAAGCCCGACGACGACTGGCAAAACCGCCAACGCATCGGATTCAACAAACAATCATGACCGACCGACGGATAATTTTCTGGTTTTCAATCACTTGCCTCTTGATTTGGGCGAAAGCTGCCGCCGCACAAGTGCAAGCCGCCGCCGTGCTCGACAGCACTCGCCTCGAAACGGGCAACCCCATGACCCTGCACTTGCAAGTGCTCGGCGGGCAGCCGCAGGGCGTGGATTTCTCGGCGTGGGATAGCCTCGTGCCGCCTGAAAATCGCCTCTCGCAGACCGATTGGCGGGCCGAGCACGGCCACTGGAAACGCGAACTGACGTTCACGGTGTTCGATTCGGCGCGGCTCGAATTGCCACCGCTGACCGTGCGCTTGCAGGACGGCTCGGTTTTGCGGACGAACCCGCTCACATTGGAGGTTTACCCGACCCCTGTGCCCGACAACCAGCCCGCCGACATCAAAGACATCCGCCGCGAGCCGACCATTTGGCTGGATTATTTGCCCATCATGTTGGCCGTCGGTGGGCTGCTCGCGCTGGCGGTTTTGGTTTGGTGGCTCGCCAAACGCCGCCGCCCGAAACCCGCGCCCGCAACCCGCATCATCGAGACACCCGCCCACGAACTGGCCTTGCGGAAACTCGACGCGCTGCGCCAAAAAGCCCTCTGGCAAAACGGCAACCTGAAAGCCCACTACTCCGAACTGACCTTCATCGCCCGTGAATACTTGGAAAAACGCTACCAAATCCTCGCCCTCGAATCCACGACCGACGAGATTTTGCACGGCCTCGCCCGCACGGATTTCCCCGCCGAGCACCAGCCGCTGCTCCGCGAGGTGCTGCAATGGGCCGACCTCGCCAAGTTCGCCAAAGCCACGCCGCCCGATTCGTACCACGACACGGCCATCGGCAAAATCCGGTCAATCGTGCTGGCCACCCAAGCCCCGGCCCCACCTCTTCCTGCGGCCCAATCGCCCAGTAATGGCCGAACGGTCGAATAGATACTGTTAAGGGTTTGAAAATTCGGATGTGCCCAAAGCAAACCATTTACCTTTGAAGCCGTTTTGAAAGCAACAATTCCATCCATCATCTCACAACCAGCATTTCATCTGCAATGAAAAAAGTTCTTTTTCTGCTGACGTTCTTCGCTGCTGTCGGTCTCGCTACCGCAAGCGCACAATCCTGCGGCGGTGCTTCCGCTGCTTCTGCCGGCAAATCCTGCTGCGCCAACAAAGCCGCCAAAGCTGCTGCAGCTGACGCAACCATCGAAAAACGCACTGCCGACGACGGCTCTGTGGCATACGTCCGCAAAGAATCCGACGCGCAAGGCAACGTGAAATTCGTCAGCGTCCAGTTCGACGAAGCCAGCAACGCTTTCGTCAACGTCGCTCCGAAAGGCATGGCCGCTTCTGACAAAGAAGGCATGACCAAAAAATCGGCTTCCTGCTCCGGCGAGAAAAAAGCAGGTTGCGGCAGTGCCTCCGCTGGCAAATCTTGCTGCGCCAGCAAGGCTGCAAAAGCCGAAACACCGGCCCCGGCCCCGCAATAATTTCAGTTCGCTTTTAGCAAAAGAAAACCGGGACGCGCCCTTGCGGGTGCGCCCCGGTTTTCTTTTGCATTTCGTGGCCGGTCATCCATGCCATATTTTTGCGACATGAAAAGTTTGCTGGCTTTAATCTCCGTCTCGCTGCTCGCCTTCGCCAGTAGCAATCCGCCCGTCGGCCCCGCCGCGCACACCACCGCCAAACGCCCGAAAAACATCATTTTCATGGTCGGCGACGGCATGGGCCTGACGCAAGTGACCGCCGCCATGTACTCCAATCACGGCCAGCCGCTGCACCTCGAACGCTGCCCCATCACGGGCCTCATCAAGACGCACGCTTCCAACAACCTCATCACCGATTCGGCTGCCGGCGCAACGGCGTTTTCCTGCGGCTGCAAAACCTACAACGGTGCCATCGGCATGGATGCCGACAAAAAACCATGCACGACCATCCTCGAAGAGGCTGAAAAACAAGGGCTTGCCACCGGCCTCGTCGCCACGTCCAGCATCACGCACGCCACGCCAGCCTCGTTCGTCGCCCACGTCCAAAACCGCAAACAAATGGAGGACATCGCCACTTTCTTCCTGAAAACAGAGGTGGACTTTTTCGTCGGCGGCGGCCTCAAATATTTCACCGAACGCACCAGCGACCAGCGCGACCTGCGCCGCGAACTCGAAGACAAAGGCTACTTCGTGGCCGATTTCGACGAGAAAAAACTGAGCGAAATCATGCCCTCGCCTGCCCGCCCGTTCGCGTGGTTCGCGGCCCGCGAGGAGCCGTTGACCGTCGAAAAAGGCCGCACTTACCTGCCCGTTGCCGGGCGCATGGGCGCGGAATTTTTGAAAAACCGCAGCACGCGCGGCTTTTTCCTGCTGATTGAAGGCTCGCAAATTGACTGGGGCGGCCACGCCAAAAACGAGGCATACACCGTCCTCGAAACCCTTGATTTTGACAAAACCATCGGCGCGGTGCTCGATTGGGCCGAGCGCGACGGCGAGACGCTCGTTGTCATCACCGCCGACCACGAGACGGGCGGCATGGCCATCCTGCACGGCTCTTCGGAGGACAACCTCGACATCGGGTTCAACACCGATTACCACACGGCCACGATGGTGCCCGTTTTTGCCTTCGGCCCCGGCGCGGAGCAGTTCGGCGGCGTGTACGACAACACCGACATTTACTGGAAAATGCGCGAGCTGTTCAATTTCCCGGCAGTGGAGGCCAAGTGACGGCCCGGCCCGGCAGCCCGTGTTTTTTGAAAAATTCGGCACAAATGCGCCGAAGCCATGCGCCCGCGTTTCGCGCCCGCCAAACTTTCCTTAATCTTGTTGCGCGTTCAGCCGTTTCACGCGGCGGCACACACCCGACCTATTTGCCACAAAAAAATTGAGCCGATGAGACACACACCGCGCCTTTCAACTTCCGGTTTTGGCTTTTTGCTCGCCTTTTTCCTCCTGCCCTTCGGACTTTCGGCCACGCACAACCGCGCCGGCGAAATCCACGTCGAGCAAATCGGCGGCTGCAACTCGCTCACCGTGCGGGCCACCATCATCACCTGGACGCGCACGAGCAGCGTCAACGCCGACCGCGACACGCTCACCATCTGTTGGGGCGACGGCAACTGCCAATCCGTCAAACGCTCGAACGGCAACGGCAACGGCCAGCCCCTCGCGGGCGACATCAAATACAACCTCTACATCGCCGAGCACACCTACGCCGGCCCGGCGACGTACCGCATCTCGATGACCGACCCCAACCGCATCGCGGGCATCATCAACGTCAACCCGCCGTCGTCGGACAACGTGCAATTCCACATCGAGACCATTTACACTTTCCAAGACCCGCAGTTTGGCGGCTGCAACACCACGCCCTATCTGCTCCAACCTCCGGTGGACGTGGCTTGCGTCGGGCGGCCCTTCAAGCACAACCCCAATGCCTTCGACCCCGACGGCGACAGCCTCTCGTACAAACTCATCGTGCCGAGGGCCGATTTGGGGTCGCCGGTACCCAATTACAGCTACCCCAACCAAATCAGCCCCGGCGCGAACAACGTGCTGCAACTTGACCCCATCACCGGCGACCTGCTATGGTACAGCCCGCAACAGCGCGGCGAATACAACCTCGCCATCATCATCGTCTCGTGGCGCAACGGCGCACCCATTGACACGACCATCCGCGATATGCAAATCCGCGTCGAGACCTGCGACAACAACCCGCCCGACGTGAAAACCCTCGATAAAATCTGCGTCATCGCGGGCGACACGGTGGAGTTCACGGTCACGGCCACCGACCCCGACACGGCGGATTTGGTGCAGCTGACCGCGCTCGGCGGGCCGTTCGACCCAACATATCAAGCCGCCACGTTCGACGCACCGACGGGCTTCAACCTGCCTCTCGTGTCCGGCAAATTCCGCTGGGAAACCCGCTGCGAGCACATTTCCGACCAAGAATACTCGGTTGTTTTCAAAGCGGTGGACTCGCTGAACAAGACCACGCCCATGCTCGCCGACCTGAAAACGGTGCAAATCAAAGTCGTCGGCCCGCCGCCGGAGGACGTGCAAGCCGATGCCGAATTCGGCTACGCCGAAATCACTTGGCAAAAACCCTATGCCTGCGAAAACACCGTCAACGACTATTTCTACGGCTTTTCGGTGTGGCGGCGCGAGGGCAGCAACCCGTTCCCGCCCGACACCTGCCGCCCCGGTCTGGCCGGGCGCGGGTACACGCAAATCGTGTTTTTCACGAAAGCTGAAAAGGACGGGCGGTACTATTTCAAGGACACGACGGTGCAGCGCGGACGCACTTATTGCTATCGGGTTTTGGGCAAATTCGCCCGCATTTCGAGCGGCGGCTACCCGTACAATTTGGTCGAAAGCCTGCCTTCGGAGGAGGTCTGCGTCCAGCTCCCGCGCGATTTGCCGCTCATCACAAACGTCAGCGTTTTGGAAACAGACGCGGCCAATGGCGAAATCGAAGTGCGTTGGTCGAAGCCCATCGCGGGCGATTTGGACACCCTCATCAATCACGGGCCGTACCGCTACCAAGTGCGCCGCGTGGCGGGCTTTGCCCAAAACGGATTGGCCGACGTGCCGGGTGGCTCGCTCGTATCTGATTGGTTTTCAACGGCAAACGACACTTTTTTCATTGACAAAAACCTCAACACCGACGGCCAGCCGTACACCTACGAAGTGGCTTTTTACACGCGCGGCAACGCCGAGCCGCTCGGCAAAACCAACACGGCCTCGTCGGTTTTCCTGAAAATTGCCTCCACCGACAACACCAACACCCTGACTTGGGAGGAGCGCGTCCCTTGGGGCAATTATCGCTACGTCATCTATCGCCGAGACAACCAAAGCGGCCAATTCGACAGCATCGGCACGACAACCGCACGGCGTTTCGTGGACAAAAACCTGCAAAACGGCACGGAATATTGCTATTACGTCCGCAGCATCGGGACGTACAGCATCGGCGGCGTGGTCAATCCAATCGTCAATTTGTCGCAGCGCGACTGCGGCACCCCGCTCGACACCGTGCCGCCTTGCCCGCCCGAACTGACCGTCGGCAACCTTTGCACGACCGGCAACCCGACCCTGCCCGACCCGCCATTCGAAAACAACCTGACTTGGACAAACCCCAACCTCGCCTGCCTGACCACCGACGACGTGGTGCAGTACCGCGTTTTTTTCAAACCCAGTGAAAATGAGCAGTTTACGCAAATCGAAACCCTTGACGGCGCGGCGAACACCAGTTTTGTCCATACTATCGAGAGCGGGCTGGCGGGCTGCTACGCCGTCTCCGCACTGGATTCGCTGGGCAACGAAAGCCTGAAAAGCACGACCGTCTGCGTGGACAACTGCCCGGAATATGTGCTGCCCAACGCCTTCACGCCCGATGGCGACGATGCGAACGAGACCTTCCGGCCATTCCCCGGCTGGCGGTTCGTGGCTTCGGTGGATATGCAGATTTTCAACCGCTGGGGCAATCTCGTTTTTGAGACCACCGACCCCGCTATCAATTGGACGGGCAAAACCAAAGACGGCAAAGACCTCGCGGCAGGCACTTATTTTTATGTGTGCCGCGTGTTTGAGTACCGCGTGGACGGCATCGTGCCGCGTCCCGACGTGCTGAGCGGGTTCATCGAATTGGTGCGCGGGCAGTAGCAAGATGCCAGATTTGGGGATGCCAGATGCCAGATTTTCAGAACCTAAACCCGACTTTTGTCCAAAATCAAACCAGCCATGACAGCCGCAGCCAGCTTAGCCAAGCCAGTTTCACCGACTTCCCAACCCCCCGTCGCCAACGGGATAGTGCCAGCCGCCTCGCCCAACGGCAAGGCCAAACGCTATGTGTCGTGGCGGGAATTTGTGCGCCGCTATTTGAGCCGCGAGGACGGTTTCAAGTACGAATGGAACAACGGCGAAATAGAAAAAACTCCCCGCACCATGAACTTCAACCAACTTTTCGTTTCAAAAAACCTCAATAGATTCTTGGATGAACTGAAAAAGTCTCGCCCCGAACTCGGCGATTTCTATTCAGAGACGGATATTTTCATTTTTGAAAACATCCATAAACGCCCAGACATCACTTATTTCACCGACGAACAGGTTGAAATCGGCAAAAACGGCGGCCAAGTGATACCGAGTTTTGTCATCGAAGTCATTTCCCCTTCCGACAACATCAACCGCGTGGTGCGGAAAGTGAACGAATACTTCCGGGCGGGGGTGCGCATGGTGTGGCACATTTTCCCGGACGACCGCGAAGTCCATGTGTACGAGACCCCCAAACGCATCAACATCTGCCGCGACGAAGACGTTTGCTCCGCCGAGCCGGTCATTCCCGGCTTCACGCTCGAAGCGCGCGAAATCTTCAAATGACCTGCCCCACACCCCAAAATCAAAAAAAACTCCGATGCGTTTTGCCGCTTCCGAAACGCCCATACATTTGTGCCGCCAGTGAACCGTAATCCGTTTAATCCGTCAGCACCGATTTTCTTAACCAACGCTTTCATCCCATGACAAGATTGTTCAACGCTCGTCCGGGCTTTGCCGCGCCCATTTTGCTCTTCTTGCTCTCCCTCCGGGCCGCGCTTTTTTTCCTTCCGAACAAGTTTGCCGCACATTTCCCGTCGCACCGCTACCGCGAGTGAGGCCACGCCGTTTTCGGCAAAACGCGCATGATTTGACACCGATGCCGCCCAAATTGGGCTGCCCGTCGGCTGTCGCCGCCAGCCGTTTGCCGTCAGCCGTCCGCCGTTTTTAATCAACTTACACACACTTTTTAATCAATTCCCATGAACGGATCTCGCTTCGCTTGCCCACCGGGCAGGCAATCCCTTACCGTTCCCCGCAACCTGATTTTAATCCCAGCATCGTTCGGCAAACCTGTTTTTCAAATCCTCGGCCTTCTTTTTTCGGCTCTTTGCCTGCTGCCCTCGGCCCTGCACGGTCAATGCAGCTGTACGGTGGCCGACCTCGTTTTCCCCGCCGACCGCACCGGAAATGCCGCACTTGACTGCGCGAATCCGAACATCTCGCCCGAAAACACCGGCCAACCGCTCATGGACGGGCAGCCCCTCGGCGATTTGCAGTGCGGCGTGTCGGCTATTTTCAACGACCAAAACATCCCGGCCTGCGGCAACAGCCGCGCCATCCTGCGGACATGGACGGCCATTGACTGGTGTACCGACGAAATCCGCTCGCACCTGCAAACGATTTGGGTCGTTGACCAAACGCCGCCTACGCTCGCCTGCCCGCCCGATTGGACGGTCGGCACGGGTGCGGACGATTGTTTTGCCGCGCTGGTTTTGCCTGCCGCCCAAGTTTCGGACGCTTGTTCCGCGCCGGTTTCCCTGAGTTTTTCAGCCACCGCCGGGACGCTCAACGGGCAATTTTTGACAAACGCCCCGCCCGGCCAACACGCCATAACTTACACAGCCACAGACGCTTGTGGAAATGCAAGCACTTGTTCCGCGCAAATGACGGTCGAAGACCAAATCGCGCCATCGGTTGTCTGCGTGGGCACTTTGTCGGTCAGTTTGAACGGCACGGGCACGGCGACGGTGCAAGCCAAAGCCTTCGACAGCGGCAGCATGGACAACTGCTGCGCGGCGGGCGGACTCGTTTTTCAGGCGCGGCTGGCGACCGACACAGTTTTTTCAAGCAAAATCACCTTCGACTGCGGGCACATCGGTCAGCCGCAAACGGCCATCTTGCGCGTGACGGACTGCGCGGGCAATGCGAACGAGTGCGCGATTTCGGTGAATGTCCGCGACCAAACCCGGCCTGTCATCAATTGCCCGGCAGGGGCTTCAGTGACTTGCAATGTTTTCAATATCAATGATTTATCGGCTTTCGGCATGGCTGGTGCGACGGACAATTGCAGCAACCCAACCGTGCAAGAGCTGCCGCCCGACGGCCAAAATTTGACGGGCTGCGGCACGGGCCAAGTCGTCCGTTGGTTCCAAGCGACCGACGCGGGCGGGCGCGTGGCGACTTGCTCGCAAACCATCACTGTCGTGAACCCTGCGGACTGGGACGGGACAAAAAACATCACTTGGCCGAGCGATTTTTCGACGACACAATGCACCGCCGACGTGGCCGCGCTCGCGCCCAACCTGCTGCCTGCGGGGCGCGATTTCCCGGTGCTGACTGTGCTGGCGGGTTGCCACTCTGTGTCGTATTCTTTTGAAGACCAATTATTTATGCTCGGCGGGACGGTACCAAGCCTCCAAATTTTGCGGCGATGGAAAGTCGTGGATTGGTGCCGCTACGACCTCAACCAACCCAACGGCCCAGGCCAATGGACACACGCCCAAACCATCTCCGTCGCGCTCGGCGATTGCCCGCCGACCGAGGGCAGCATTATTGGGCGTGTGCTGACGACGCAGCAACAAGGCATGGCGGGCGTGGCGGTGCGCGTGGGCAGCATGGACAGTTCGTGGGAAACCGTGACCGATAGCGCGGGCAACTTCGAGGTGGGCGGGCTGCCGACGGGCCTGCCCTACGCAGTCGCCCCGGAAAAAAACGGCGACTGGCTGAACGGAGTCTCGACCTACGATTTGCTGCTGATTTCCAAACACATACTTGGCGCACAGCCGCTGGATTCGCCCTTCAAACTCATTGCCGCCGACGCTAACGGCTCTGGTTCGGTGACTTCGTTCGACATCCTGCAACTGCGGCGGGTCATCCTCGGCCTCGCGGATTCGGTGCCGGGCAATACGTCGTGGCGGTTCGTGGATGCACGGCACACGTTTGCCAATCCTGCAAATCCGTTCGCGGAGGCTTTCCCGGAAATAGTCGTGTTCGAGCCGCTCGCCGCGCCGGGCGGCGTGGCCGATTTCGTGGCCGTCAAAATCGGCGACGTGAACGGCAGCGCGACGGCTGCCCTGCGGGCGCAGTTGGTCGGGCTTGGCCGCTGATTGCGCCGAAAACGGCGGCGCGGATACTCCGTTTCACCCGGCGGTTTTCCCGCTCATCCGGGCGGATGGGCGGGAAAATCACTCTCACGTGGGTGGTTTTGCTTCATTGGCAACTGGCTCGGCTGCAACGGCAGCCGGGCCTTTTTTTAGGGCAAAAACGTTCAACTAATCCTGCTTTATAACCGCCGTTCCGGCCTGAGATATATTAGATTTTGTTTTCCGCGACAAGTTTCAGCGCGAGTTCGGACATGATAGAAGGTGCAGGGTTTACGTGATTGGAAAAGGTGAAAACGGCCTTGGCCGGGCCAGAAATTTTCGGGCGAACAACTATCCCCGCCTCGGAAACTTATTCCCCACTGGGTTTCGCCCATGCTTTTCAAAATAAGCATCAATGTGTTGCCGCTCGATGCGCAGGGCAGCGGCGCGTCCGGGGATGTCTTTGAGTATGATTTCCGCGCCGAACTTTTGGTACTCGGCAGCCATGTTCCATTCTTCGAGCTGTTCGCGGACACGTGAAGAGAGTCCGTCTTCCTCATCAATCGGGTCGTCGGAGATGCCGTATTTGAAGGTGTCCCGGTCAATGCGCCTGAAAACCTCGTAGAGGTGGTGCGGGTTGTCGTTGATTTTCGCGTTACCGTGCATGGTTGGGGGGGTTATGAGACAACAGGGTGCCCAGCCCAGCCTTTCCGATTGCTGAAAGTTTCGACTGAAAACGCGGCAACATACCGAAGCACCGTCCCCATCATCCGGCGGTGCGCTTCGTTGGCAATGCGGAGCAGCGGAGCAAACTCCATGTTTTTGGGCATCAGGGCAGGGTCTTTGCGTATGGCTTCGTAGGCCTCACGGCCGTTGGCTACCGCGCAGCAACGTGCGAACAGGAACCCGTCTTCCGAAAACTCCTCGGCATCGTCCCGAAATGCCCCTTCGCCGATATGTGCGGCATGGGCAGATGTGTCAAGCCAGTAGAGTTTTTGCGAGAGCCAATCTTTGAAATCGTAAATATGCCGCAAAGGGCCTTTGGCCAGTGAGGCCACGACTGGTTCGATGACCGCATCATCGTCGCCCGTTTTTGTCCAATCAAGCCGGGCAATCAAATCCCAGAACCCCTGCTCGCTCAATCCACCCTCAGATGGTGTGTCGCGCAGTTCAATCCGAACAGAAGCGTTCGGGTATTTTTCCTGCAAATCGGAAACCCTTTCGGGGCTGATGTTGCGCAGGGGATATCGAAGGACATTGGTCATTTTCTGAAATTTTTTGTGCAAAACTATGATTTTCAGGGCGAAAACAAGCCTCAGCTAATCCTGCTCTACACCCTTGCATCGCGCTCCGTCGCGTCCAAAACTGGCGGAGGCGCAGATTGCCGGGCAGCGATGAAATCGGGCATTTCCCCGAGTGACGACGACTTTTCAGAAAGGACAGTGATTTGAGGGGGTTTGCTCTTCAAATTTTCAATTCCAAAACTGTCGTCCCCTCTGGGCAGAAGATGGTGTCGGGGGGGAGCCAATAGCCCGGGGAAACCCCTCTGATAATGACATATTTCAGGCCGCCGCAAATGGGAATCGAATCAATCTGTCCTGTCTGCCCTGTTTCAATCGGTTTGTCAAAATAGTACTCAACAAATGGCGCGCCCTTCCAAATGTTGAACGCGAAGTTCTCGTCACCCGATAGGATTTTAATGCCGGTGAAAACAGTGTCTTTTCTATCGTTTTCTCCCATAATTTTCAAAAAACTGTCATACGGATAAACGGCCACGTCCACTGTGTTTTCTTGGCAAGCGCTCAGGGTCATCCTTTTGAACCCGCCATATCCATCAATTGCGCTGCCCGGCACCAAGTAGGATGAGCCTCTTATTCCGTCATACTCCATGAAGTAATGCCCCGTAGAATCAGTGGTTGTCCAAACCTCTTCGTATACGGTTATTGAGGGGCCATTGCGTTGCGGATAGGTCTGGGCCACATACAATTGGATGCCATTGCCCACTATTGGTTCGCCCGTTTTGCGGTTGGTGAGCTTGCCTTGAACGCTCAAGGTGCATAACTCCGGCTCGTCGGAGCATGAAGCAAGCGAAATAGCCAACACACAAGTCAATGCGAACATGTCAATCTGTTTCATAAGCCATTGATTTTAAAGGTGTTTCAACTAATCCTACTCCACACTCTTGCATCCCGCTCCGTCGCGTCCAAAAATTGCCGCAGCCGCAGGTTACTGGGCAAATTCAACAATGGGTCGGCCTCCAAAATCGCTGCCGCCGTTTCGCGGGCGGCGAGCAGGATGTTTTGGTCGCGGCTTAGGTCGGCGATGCGGAAATGGAGCATCCCGCTTTGTTGGGTGCCCTCGATGTTGCCAGGGCCGCGCAGCCGCAGGTCGGCCTCCGCGATTTTGAAGCCGTCGGTGGTTTGCACCATTGTTTGGATGCGCTCGCGGCCATCTTCGGAGAGTTTGAAGCCCGTCATCAGGATACAAAAGCTTTGCTCCGCGCCGCGCCCGACGCGCCCGCGCAGCTGGTGCAGTTGGCTCAGGCCGAACCGCTCGGCGTTTTCGATGACCATGACCGAGGCGTTCGGCACGTTCACGCCGACTTCGATGACCGTCGTAGCCACCATGATTTGCGTTTGGTGGGCGATGAACCGCTGCATTTCGTAGTCCTTTTCGGCGGCTTTCATCTTGCCATGCACGATGCTGACTTGGTATTCCGGCATGGGGAATTCCCGCGTAATCGCCTCATAACCAGCCATTAGATTCGCCATGTCGGCCTTTTCGGTCTCTTCAATCATCGGGTAAACGACATAGACTTGCCGCCCTTTTTCAATCTCTTCGCGCATCATCCCGAACACGCGCAGGCGGTGGTGTTCGGTCTTGTGGACGGTCGTGATGGGCTTGCGGCCCGGCGGCAATTCGTCAATCACCGACACGTCCAAGTCGCCGTATAAAGTCATTGCCAGTGTGCGCGGGATGGGTGTGGCCGACATGACGAGGACGTGCGGCTGGCAACCGCCGCTGGCTTTTGCCCACAACCTTGCCCGCTGTTCCACGCCGAAACGGTGCTGCTCGTCAATCACCGTCAGGCCCAGATTTTTGAACACGACCCAATCCTCGATGAGCGCGTGCGTGCCGATGACGATGTGCAGTTCGCCGCTGGCAAGCTGCCGCAAAATAGCCTCGCGTTTTTTGCCTTTGACGGAGCCGGAGAGGAAGCCCACCTGCACACCCACGTCGCCGACGAGCTCCGAAATGCCCGCGAAATGCTGCTGCGCGAGGATTTCGGTGGGGGCCATGAGGCAGGCTTGGAAGCCGTTGTCGAGGGCCATGAGCATGGTCATCAGCGCGACGACGGTCTTGCCGCTGCCCACGTCGCCCTGCACGAGGCGGTTCATTTGTTGGCCCGTACCGAGGTCGGCGCGGATTTCTTTGAGCACTCGTTTTTGTGCGCCGGTGAGCGGGAAAGGCAGTTTTTCGCTAAAAAACCGGTTGAAATAGTCGCCGATTTTGTCGAAGACATAGCCGCGCACGGCATCCTTGCGGCGGCGGCGGACGAGCAGCAGGCGCAGTTGCAGGAAAAACAGTTCCTCGAATTTCAGCCGCCGCGTGGCCGCATCGAGCTCGTGCTGGCTTTCGGGGAAATGGATTTTCAGCAGGGCCTCGAAGCGGCGTTCGAGGCGGAATTTTTCGAGCAAGTGGTCGGGCAGCGTCTCCGGCACGTCCGTCGGGCGGAGCTGGTCGAGCAGGGTGCGGAGCAGTCTTCGGATGCCTTTTGCGTCCAGCCCGCGCTGCGTGAGTTTGTCGGTCGAGGGGTAAACGGGGTCGAACGAGCGGGCGGCTTGCGCGTTTTCGTCCGTCAATTCCTCCATTTCGGGGTGCGGCAGGCTGAACCGCCCGTTGAACTCGTTGAGCCGCCCGAAGGCGACGTATTCTTTGCCGACTTTCAGCGAGCGTTCGAGGTATTGGATGCTCTGGAACCAGACGAGTTCGAGGCCGCCGGAGTCGTCGCGGAGGGTGCCGACAAGCCGCCGGGCGCGGCCTTCGCCGAGGGTTTCGAGTTTGCGGAGCGTGCCGCGAACCTGAATTTGCTCGCCTTCGGTGCGGCAATCGGCAATTCGGTGGAACTTCGTGCGGTCAATGTACCGGAACGGGAAATGGAAGAGCAGGTCGCGCAGGGTGTGGATGCCCAGTTCCAGTTTGAGCGCGTCGGCGCGTTGCGGGCCAACGCCTTTCAGGTATTCGATGCCGGAGTCGAGTGTCATGTGGTTTCAAGTTTGGGGTTTCGATTTTTGAATAGCCGACCCTCAAACAGGCACCGCAAAAGTAAGTTCCGTGCACAGGCACAGGCTCACCCAAAACCAAAACTCTCAGGGAAGAATCCTTTGAATAAAACTGATATGAAAATCCTCATCATCAACGGCCCTAACCTCAACCTGCTCGGTCGGCGCGAACCGGAAATCTACGGCAGCCGCACGTTCGAGGCGTTTTTGGCCGAGCTGCGCGGGCAATTCCCAGCGGTCGAGATCGACTATTTCCAGAGCAACCACGAGGGCTTTTTGCTCGACAAACTGCACGAAGCGGGCTTTTCGGTGGACGGCATCGTGCTGAACGCGGGCGCACTGACGCACACGAGCATCGCGCTGGCCGATGCGGTGGCTGCGATTCCCGCGCCCGTCGTCGAAGTCCATATTTCAAATGTCCATGCCCGCGAGGCGTTCCGGCACCACTCGTTTTTGTCGGCCAAGTGCGTGGGCAGCATTGTCGGGCTGGGGCTGTCGGGCTATCGGCTGGCGATTGCGTATTTTTTGGGATAGCTGGCTGCGGGGTTGTGGCCCGACGATGTGCAATTTGCACAGGTTTCACGGAGTGCCCTCACAACTTCTCCCCCAAAAACCGCCCGTGTAGTGCCCCGCCACCGTATCCTTTGGGAGGCCCTGAACACAAGTGAGCGACCTCAATATCTGCGCTGCCGAATCCGGTTCTCGTCCACGACAGTTAGCGCGTTTTCAAATCTAAATTCTTGGGATTCAACTATTTGGCGAACAATCTCGGCAGGGTATTCTGGGTAAATCGGTTCGATGCGGAGATAAATCACGCCTGCGTTTGGCCGGTACCCTTTTCTGAAAATCAGTTCGCCGTAGTCTCTGTCAAAGGTGACGAGCGTGCGATTCTGGGAAATGGCAATTTGCATGACGACCTCATCTGAAACGGTCGGGGTTTCGAGGCTGACGGAATATACATCAAAGCCCCACTTACGCGGCAGAAGGACGCTGTCCAAGGGCACGTTTTCGTTGGCGAGGAGTTTCATCAGGCGGCTTGTGATTCAAACGTGAAAAGTAGGCCGTCTGCCATACACTCATAAGCGTATGCGAAAACTGCTTGCAAGGCTGCTTTGCTCAACCGAGGGTAGTTTTTCAAGATTTGCTCTTCCGACCAGCCGTTGGCGAGCAGTTTCAGGATGAACTCAACCGAAAGACGAGTGCCTTTCACGCATGGTTTGCCGAGCAAAACATCCTTGTCCGAGACGATGTATGTGTTCCAGTTTGTCATTGCCAGACCTGTTTTTGCCTCAAAATTATAGTTTCTCTCCCAAAAACCGCCCCGTGTAGCTCCCCGCCACCGCCACCAAATCCTCCGGCCTGCCCTGAAACACAAGGTTCCCGCCTTCTTTGCCGCCTTCCGGGCCGAGGTCAATGACCCAATCGGCTGATTTGATGACCTCCATGTTGTGCTCCACCACAAGGACGCTGTGGCCTTTTTCCACCAGCGCGCTCATGGCTTTGAGCAGTTTTTGGATGTCGTGGAAGTGCAGCCCCGTCGTGGGTTCGTCGAAGATGAAAAAGATGTGCCCCGCCCCGTTTTCGCGGATGAGGAAGGAGGCCAGTTTCACGCGCTGCGCCTCGCCGCCCGATAGCGTGGACGACGATTGCCCCAACTTCACATAGCCCAAGCCCACGTCGAACAGCGGACGGATGCGCTCCACGATGTCCTTGTTGCCCTTGAAAAATTCGAGCGCGTCCTCGATGCTCATTTCCAGCACGTCGAAGATGTTTTTCCCTTTGTACTGAACGTCAAGCACTTCCGCACGGAAGCGGCGGCCTTTGCATTCCTCACATTCGAGGTGGACATCGGCCAAAAATTGCATCTCGACCACCTGCTCGCCCTCGCCTTTGCAGGCTTCGCAACGGCCGCCTTCCACGTTGAAACTGAAATGTTTGGGCGCAAAACCCCGGATTTTGCTCAACTGCTGCTCCGCAAAAAGGTCGCGGATGTAGTCATAAGCCTTCACATACGTCACCGGGTTGGAGCGGCTGCTCTTGCCGATGGGGCTTTGCGTGATGAATTCCACGCGGGTCACTCGTTTCACCGGGCCTTCCAAGCCATCGAACGAACCGGGCTGTTTGCCTGCGTTGTCAGGCAAATGTTGGGTCAGTGCGGGGTACAAAATATCGCGCACGAGCGTCGTTTTGCCAGAACCTGAAACGCCGCTCACCACCGTCAGGCAGTGCAGCGGGATTTTGACTTCGATATTTTTCAGGTTGTGCTGCCGTGCCCCTTTAAGTGTCAGAAAATCAAGGGTTTTGCGGCGCACGGCGGGCAGTTCGATGGACATTTTGCCCGACATATACTGAGCTGTCAGGCTCTCCGGCGCGGCGGTATTTATCGTCGAAAAATCGCCCGCGAACACCACGTTGCCGCCATGCACGCCTGCCTCCGGCCCCATGTCCACGAGGAAATCGGCGTTTTTGATGACCTCTTCCTCGTGCTCCACGACGACGACGGTGTTGCCCAAATCGCGCAGCTCTTTCAGCACTTTCACGAGCCGCCCCGTGTCGCGGGGGTGCAGCCCGACGCTGGGTTCGTCGAGCAGATACATCGAAGCCGTGAGGTTGGAGCCGAGCGTGCGGGTGAGGTGGATGCGCTGCGTTTCGCCGCCGGAAAGTGTGCTGCTGATGCGTTCCAAAGTCAAATAGCCCAGCCCAAGTTCGACCATGAACCGCAGCCGGCCCTCGATTTCGAGCAGTAGCCGCCGGGCGACGGCTCGGTCGTGTTCGCTCAATTCCAGATTTTGGAAAAAGGCCAACACCTCGTCGAGTGGCACGGAGGTCAGGTCGCTGATGTTTTTGGATTGGTGATTGGGTGATTTGGTGATTTGTTGAGTGCCGGGCGGCACACCGATTTTCACACACAAAGCCTCTGGCCGCAGCCGCCCGCCGTCGCAGGTCGGGCAGGTGGTTTTGCCCCGGTAGCGGGCGAGCATGACGCGGTTTTGGATTTTGTAGGTCGCGGCTTCGAGTTCTTTGAAAAACTGGTCAATGCCCGCAAAGTGTTGATTGCCAGTCCACAAGAGTTTTTGTTCCTCTTTCGTCAAGTCCTCGAAGGGCTTGTGGACGGGGAAATCAAACTTGTGCGCCGCCTCCAAAAACCACGTCAGCCATTCGCCATGCTTTTCGCCTTTCCACGGCGCGATGGCCCCGTCGTACACCGATTTGGTCTTGTCGGGCACCACTTTGTCGCGGTCAATGCCGAGCACGCGGCCATAGCCTTCGCAGGTCGGGCAGGCTCCGTAGGGGTTGTTGTAGTTGAAAAGTTGGGGCGTGGGTTCGGGGAATTCGATGCCGTCGAGCTCGAAACGATTGTTGAAATGATGGACGGCGGACGGCGGACGGTTGACGGTTGACGGTTCATCCGCCTGCCGTCCACCGTCTGCCGTCAACCGCACAAAACACTCGCCTTCGCTTTCCGCAAATGCCGTGTGGACGGAATCGGCCAGCCGCATCCACGTCGCCGGGTCTTCGTCGCGGCGGACGATGAACCTGTCCACGAGCATCATCAGGCCCTTTTCGCGGAACGAGAACGCGGGCTGTTTGATGTCAAAACGCGGCTCGTCGCCGTCCGTCCGTCCGCCGTCAACCGTAAGCCGTCCCCCGTTTTCCAGCACGTCTTGGATTTGCAGGGTCTCGTCCTCGAATTGGACGCGGGTGTAGCCTTTTTGCAACAAAAGGTTTAACTCTTGTTCGAGCGTGCGCTCTTTGTATTTTTTCGGGAAAGGCATGAGAATCAAGCCTTTGGTGCCTTCGGGCAGGTTTTTGATGAAGTCAATCACATCGGAGACCTCGTGTTTTTTCACCAAGCCGCCGCTAATGGGCGAGTAAAACTTGCCGATGCGGGCGAACAGCAGCCGCAGGAATTCGTACACCTCCGTCATGCTGCCGACGGTCGAGCGGGCATTGCCGGTCGTCACGCGCTGCTCGATGGCGATGGCCGGGCAAATGCCCCGGATGTAGTCCACATCGGGCTTTTTCATGCGCCCGAGAAACTGCCGGGCGTAGCTCGACAGGCTTTCGACATAACGGCGTTGGCCTTCGGCGTACAAAGTGTCCATCGTGATGCTCGATTTGCCGGAGCCGGACACGCCCGTGACGACCACGAGTTTGTTCTTCGGGATGCGTAAATCCACGTTGCGGAGGTTGTTCGTGCGCGCGCCTTTGATGGTGATGTGCGTCGTGTCCACCACATCCGCGACGGCGGAAGGCGGAAGGTTGACGGTTGACGGTTGACGGTCGGCGGGTGTGGCCTCTTTCCGTCCACCATCCACCGTCTGCCGTCCACCGTCTGCTGCTTTTTTTGCCATCTGTTCGGGAGAAAATTAAGGGGTCAAAGGTAGCCGAGTTCGGCTTTTGAAAAAATTTGTGTTGAAAAAATATGGGCGAGCAGGGCGGAAAGGTTGGGCGGCGGTGCGTGTCGGCTTGCAGGCAGCGGCGGTTTTTCGGGATAAAACCATAGTTTTGGCCTCAAAAAAATCTCATCTCATGGTACTCGTCGCAGAAGACAAAATCACCGTCCGCGAATTTCTCGACATGGATTTCGAAGATGGCTACCTCTATGAGCTCATCAATGGAGAAATCATGAAACACGCCTCGCCATCCACCTTGCACCAACGCACTTCCCGAAAATTGCTCCGCCAAATGGATAGCTTCGTCGTCCAGCACAAACTCGGAGAGGTTTTTTATGCGCCTTATGATGTCCTTTTTGACGACGAGAATCTTGTCTTGCCGGATTTGCTTTTTGTGTCCAACGAACGTGCCCACATCGTCGGCCCGAACCGGGTAGAGGGTGCGCCCGACCTCATCGTGGAAATCCTGTCGCCGGGCAATTGGAAGATGGACAGGGGCGATAAGATGAAAATTTACGAGCGGTTCGGGGTGGCGGAATATTGGCTCGTTGACCCGCGCAGCCAGTCCATCGAGGTGTATGTGCTGCGCGATGGCGATTACG
>JBKBIC010000069.1:0-1376 GCA_046299435.1 Saprospiraceae bacterium | reverse complement strand
GGCCGAGAGCGGCGAAATCGAATCGCAAGTGTTGCCCGGTTTCAAACTGGACATCCAGCAAGTTTTTGGCGAGTGAGCAAACGTGCCGACAAAAAGAAAAGCCGCAAGCGATTGTGAATCAATCGGTTGCGGCTTTTTTCATGCCCTTGCGGCTGGGCGGCGGCATCACAAATCCATGAGCAGCAGCGTCGGGTCTTCAATCAAGTTTTTGACTTTGACGAGGAAGGTCACGGAGGTGGAGCCGTCAATCACGCGGTGGTCGTAGCTGAGTGCGAGGTACATCATCGGGCGGATTTTGATTTCGCCGTTGACGACCATCGGGCGGTCTTTGATGGCGTGCATGCCCAAAATCGCGCTTTGCGGTTCGTTGATGATGGGTGTGCTCATCAGGCTGCCGAACACGCCGCCGTTGGTGATGGTGAAGGTGCCGCCGGTCATTTCGTCCATCGTCAGTTTGCCGTCGCGGGCTTTGGCGGCGAGTTCTTTCAGTTTCAGCTCGAATTGGGCGAAATTCATGCTTTCCACGTTGCGGACGGGCGGCACGACGAGGCCAGTCGGGGTGCTGATGGCGAGGCTGATGTCCACGAAATCGTGGTAAATGATGTCGTCGCCGTCGAGCCGAGCGTTCACGTCGGGCATTTCGAGCAGCACTTTGGCGCAGGCTTTGGCGAAGATGGACATGAAGCCGAGTTTGATGCCGTACTTTTTGACGAAGGCATCTTGGTATTTTTCGCGCAGTTCCATGACCGCCGTCATGTCCACCTCGTTGAAAGTGGTGAGCATGGCCGTGTTGTTTTTCGCGCTGACCAACCGCTTGGCGATGGTGCGGCGCATCCGGCTCAATTTTTCGCGGCGTTCGTTGCGGGACGGCTGACCGTTGGCGGTTGACGGTTGGCGGTCTGCGGCGGGAGCCGTCGGTGCGGGCGTGGCAGTGGGTGCTGCCTCTTTCCGTCCACCGTCCACCGCCTGCCGTCCACTGTCCGCTGCTTTTTGCGCGTCGTCTTTGGTGATGCGCCCGTCGCGGCCAGTGCCTGCGACGCTGGCGGGCGGGATGCCGCTTTCGGATAAGATTTTGGCGGCAGCCGGGCTGGGTGTGCCGGTGGCGTAGCTTGCGGATTTGGCGGGTTCGGCAGCGGCTGGCGGCGCGGAACTTGCTGGCGCAGAAGGACTTGCAGCGGGCGCGGTGGCTGCCGATGCGTCGCTGTCAATTTTGGCGAACACGGCCCCGACGGCCAAGTCCTCGCCTTCTTTGGCGACCCAAGTCAATTTGCCGGCGGAATCGGCGGAGAGTTCTTGGTTGGCCTTTTCGGTCTCGATTTCGCAGAGCGGCTCGTCCATGGCGACGGTGCTGCCGTCGGGTTTGAGCCATTTGGCGA
>JBKBIC010000068.1:0-21974 GCA_046299435.1 Saprospiraceae bacterium | reverse complement strand
AGTTTCATAATCGGCATCGCAGACCTCTTGGGAGCGCAGGTTAGCCGAGAAAAGCATGGCGAGAAAGAGCAGGAGCGTGAGGGTTGGAGGTTGGAGGTTGGAGGTTGGAGGTTGGAGGAGATTTGACAAGTCTCATCGGTCAAAAATTTTTGAAGGTAAAAGATAGGTTTGGGACGGCCATCCACTTCACAAAGTAAAGGGCAATAAATTGGGATATGTGCGGGTGCCAGAAAACTTAACTTGCCAGTTTGCCCAATTCCAACAAAGCAAATTCGAAACGCGCTTTCTTAGATGACCCTATCCAAATGTTGCAGGCTGGTTGCCTTGCATGAGAGCATGAGCCGCTGGAGCACTTTTTTTTGCACTTTTGCAGGGAAGCGAAAACTGCCGTTTCGGAAAGCGATGCTGAAAACTTACCTGATTGACGACGAGCGGGGAGTGTAACCCACAACCAACGACAACTATCCATGCACGACTACCCAATTCCCGTCGCCATCCCCGACCTCCGATTTTTCGACCACGACGCGCCGTTCACGCTCGAATCGGGCGCGGTGCTGCCGCATTTGCGGGTGGCCTATCACACTTTTGGGCGGCTGAACCCCGAAGAAAACAACGTCATCTGGGTTTGCCACGCGCTCACGGCCAACTCGAACGTAGCCGATTGGTGGGCGGGGTTGTTCGGTGCGGGGCGGCTGTTCGATCCCCAACGGTATTTCATCGTGTGCGCGAACATCATCGGCTCGTGCTATGGCTCCACTTGCGCCCGCAGCATTTCGCCCGCGACTGGCCGGGCCTATGGTGCGGATTTTCCGCTCGTCAGCATCCGCGATTTGGCGCGGGCGCACGATTTGCTCCGCAAACATTTGAATATCAACGAAATAGCCCTGTGCATCGGCGGCTCCTGTGGCGGCCACCAAGTGCTCGAATTCGCGTTCTTACAGCCCGAAAAAATCCGCCGCATGGCTCTCTTGGTCACATCGGCCCGCGAGACCGCGTGGGCGATGGCCATCCACGAGGCGCAGCGATTGGCGATTCAGGCCGACCCAACTTGGCGCGACGACCGTGACCGTGCAGGCGCGGCGGGCCTCGAAGCGGCGCGGGGCATGGGCCTCATCGGCTATCGCACGTTCGAGGCGTACACATCTGGGCAAACAGACGACGACGAGAAATTGGACGATTTCCGGGCGGCCAGTTACATCCGGCATCAGGGCAAAAAACTTGAACGCCGCTTTTATGCACAGTGCTACTGGCACCTGACCAAGACGCTCGACACGCACCATGTCGGGCGTGGGCGGGGTGGGGCGGCGGCGGCTTTGCAAAATCTGGCCGTGCCCGCGCTGGTCGTCTCGATTGATTCCGATGTGCTCATTCCGCCTGTTGAGCAGCGTTTTTTAGCCGAAAACCTGCCCAACGCGACGTATTTGGAACTGAAATCGCCTTTCGGCCACGACGGTTTTTTGATTGAAACGGAGGCCGTCGGGCGGGCGGTGCAGGCGTGGCTCTGGTAAATTTGCCGACTATGATTTTTCACCTCAACACAAATATTTTCAACCAAACCATGCCGACATCCATGTTTGCCCGTCTTGTCCTGTTTTTGGGCTGCTTGTGTCTGTTTACCAGCCCGGCATCCGGCCAAAAAAACGCCGACTGCGACAGCATTTTTTTCCGCGACGGCCGCATCGTGCTGGCTCGCGTCCTTTCGACCACCGACCAGACCGTGACTTACCGGCCCTGTTCCGACCGGGCTGCCGGGCCGTTCTCGGAGGCGACTTCCGGCCTGCGCGAACTCCGCCTCCGCGACGGCAGCCAAAAATCGTACTCGGTTTTGCCCGACGGGTCGGTGCAAACCACGACCAAGCCCGCAGCGACCGATACCACGCAACTTTACCACGTGGAAACCACCGACGGCAATGATTACGTTGGCGAAATCGTGCGGGAGGATGCGGAGAAAATCACGCTGCGAACCGACGCGCTGGGCGAAATCAGCATCCTGCGCCGCCACATCAAACTCATGGAGCGCATCGAGCGGCGGCAAATCGTGGGCGACGATTTTTGGTTCGAGAACCCGCACGCCACGCGGTACTTTTTTGGCCCGAACGGCTACGGCCTCCGCAACGGCGAGGGCTATTACCAAAATGCGTGGGTACTTTTCAATCAGGTGAGCTATGGTTTCACGCCGAATTTTTCGGTGGGTGCAGGGGTGATGCCCGTTTTCCTGTTCGGCGGCGATGTGCTGCCGATTTGGGTCACGCCCAAAATCTCGATCCCCATCAAAAAGGACAAGTGGAACGCCGGGGCCGGGCTGCTATATGCGAATATATTGGACTTCGCCGATTATTACGACAATGGGAGCGACGGTGGTTTCGGGATGGCCTACGGCGTACTGACCTATGGCTCGCGGGACCGGAACGCGACCTTCGGGCTTGGCTACGGCTTTGTGGATGGCGGCTGGGCAGGCTCGCCGACGTTCTCGTTCAGCGCGATGTACCGCCTGTCAAAACGCCATTTTTTCGTCACGGAGAATTATTTGCTGCCGCTCGACGGCGACCCGACGCTGCTCCTTTCAGCAGGCGGCCGATGGGTCGGGAAGCGGATTGCGATTGACTACGGGCTTTGGCGGCCTGTTTCCGAGGAGTTCGGGGGCAGCCTTCTCGTGCTCCCGTGGCTGGGCCTGACGGTTCCGTTCGGGAACAAGGTGATGGGGAAATGAGCACTCACGCCCACACTTTGCAGCCTTCGGTGCAGTTGGTGCAAATGTCAATTTGGTCGCGGCCGCGCAGGATGGCGCGGCGGAAGTTGCGGTAGTTTTCGTTGTGCCAGACCTCGCGGAAGGGGGCGTTTTTCAGGTCGCCGAGGCGGTGCGTCGCGTCCTTGTCGAAACAACAAGGTACCACGAGGCCGTCCCAAGTGATGACGCAAGAGTGCCAGAGTTTCCAGCAGTGGTTGTCGAGCGCGTGTTTCACGTCCCAAGTGCCGTCGGGGTTTTGGCGGTAACGGGCGTACTCGTCCAGCGTCGGGATGAGGGGGTTCCCGTGTTGATAATCATACACTTGCGCGGTTTTGAGCTTCACCTCGTCCACGCCGATTTCTTTGGCCAGCCTGTAAATTTCGGGGATTTGGTGCTCGTTCGGCCTGACGACGAGGAACTGGAAAATGACGTGCGGGTGCCGTGCGCCGAGTTTGCGTTTCCATTTGACGATGTTCCGTGCGCCTTGCAGCACGTTTTCGAGTTTGCCGCCGATGCGGTATTGCTCATAAACTTCCTGCGTGGTGCCGTCCACGGAGATGATGAGCCGATCGAGGCCGCTTTCGATGGTGCGGCGGGCGTTCGCGTCGTTCAGGAAATGGCCGTTCGTGCTCGTGATGGTGTAGATGCCGCGCCGATGGGCGTGTTCCACCATGTCCAAGAACTTGGGGTTGATGTACGGCTCGCCCTGAAAATAGAAGATGAGGAAAGTGAGCTGGCGGTGCAGTTCGTCAATCGTCTTGCGGAAAAAGTCCTGTTTGAGGTTGCCCGTTTCGCGGGTGAACGAGCGCAGGCCGCTCGGGCATTCGGGGCATCGGAGGTTGCAGGCGGTGGTCGGTTCGAGGCTCACGGTCACGGGCAAGCCCCATTGGATGGGCCGACCGAGCCACTTGGTCAGGTAGTACGAACAGAGGACTTTCGTGTAGTTCCAAGCCCGGCGGATGGTGAGTTTTCGGGCGAGCCGGAGTATGTCGTGCGGGTAAATTTTCATGGCGCGATGGCGGAACAAAGGTAGGCCGCCGAGGTTCAAACACGGGCCGTTGGCTGGGGATGCTTTTGTGCGCGAAGTTTTGAACACCCAATGTTATCCACATCATGACCGCGAAATGTGTGGATAAATAAAACGGATTAGAACAAATGCAATTCGTCCCGATAGGCTGACCTTTGTGATGCTATTCACTACATGGGGCCAACTACACCCAGTTCTTTGAGCAACGAAGGGAACACACACGACAAACAATGCTTCTGCTTTCCTTTTGCTTTATCCCGTTTTCCAAGACAAAATAGCACCCACCTTTGGACACATCACGGCCTGCCCACCTCCCGTTCGGCAGCCCAATCCCCGGTTGTAATCCGACTGTTCTAATCTCGCATTGAACATCTCCGTCCAGCAGTTTTTTAACCAAACGCGGCTCGATTTTTGCAATATGTTCGGCTCCGCCGCGCTTGCAAACACATCGGCCAATTGGCGTTTTTGCGGTAATCTGCTGGATTCCCTCCCGGAATTTTAATCAATCCTCACACATTTCTTGGAACGCTAAACATGTTATTTTGCCCATGAAGCACGGTTACACGCCCGTGGCACCAGATGGCCAATCGAAAAGCAACGAAAGCCCCATGCTGTGGTTTTTGCTCGCTTGCGGTTGCGTCGGCCTATTTTACGTCCTTTACTCGACCCGGAATGCCTCGCAAACTGCGGTCACTTTCTCTGAAAAGCCCATCATCCAATCCTCCTCATCGCCCGCCCCTGTCGCCGTAGCCGCCACGCTCGCGCAGCCGCAGGCCGAGGAACTCCCGAAGGAAAGCCTGTTTGTCCCGAACGATTACTTGGAAGCCGAGCTGCCCGGCACGTTCACGCTGCGCCACGCCAGTAATGGCGTTCGTTACGAGCTGGACTTGGGCGACGGCCACCGCAAACCGTTCAAAAACGGCAAACTGATGCACACTTACGCCCGTCCCGGCAAAGTCAAAGTCACGCTTTACGGTACGTTCAATGGTGCCACCAAAATGGTGGACGAACGCGATTATGACGTGGCCCGCGCCGCCGAAGTGGAGGTCGTGGCTCGCATCGTGGATTTCAACTGATTGGTTTTCAATTCGTTGGCCCGGTTTTGCACAGCATTGTCTTCCCATATTCGTTTGCTCTGATTTGATTTTTTTAATCCTTGCACACGCACCGTTTTCCTCCTTTTGAAAAGGCTTGCCCGCGAGCGCACGGGCAAGCCTTTTGTTTTGTCCGAGACTCGTCGGAGGCAGGTGTTCCGGGAGCATTTCACGCGGGAAACAGATACTTTTGATGCCTCACCAATCAAAATCTTGAACCATGAAAAGACTTGTCCTCCCGCTCCTCGCTGCGCTCATGTGGAGTTGCCCAGCCTCAGCCGCGCACATCATCGGCGGCTACATCACCTACACCGCCAACCTGACATGGCCCGGCAACTGGGACTTCGAGATGGCTGTTTACAGAGACGTGCTCAATGGCGGTGCACTTTTTGACGACCCTGCCACTTTTGCCATGTACCGCGAAAACACGCCGGGCGAGTACGAACTTGTCAGCAAGTTCACCGTATCCGTCACCGAAATCACGAACATCTCGCCCACCGCCCCGGTGTGCAACCCCACCGGGTTCAACGTGCAAATCGAGCGGGCCATTTATCGGTTCCCGAAAAACATCCCCGACGACAATTTCACATACGTCATTGTCTATCAACGCTGTTGCCGCAACGTGCTTTCCTCAAACCTGCTCACGCCGAACGAATACGGCTTCTCGCTTTTTGCCGAAATGACCCCACTTGCCCGGTCGCTTCGCAATAGCTCGCCCAAACTGGATGGCCTGCCCCCCCACGTCGCTTGCAACCACGAGGCGGCGGAAATTCCGTTCCATGCCTCCGACCCCGACGGCGATGTGCTGACCTACGCTTTTTGCCCGATTCTTTCGGGCGGCGGTGCCCTCCTTCAGCCGCCTGCGCTTTACAGTTGCGAGGGTGCTTTGCCCGACCCGCCCTGCCCGCCACCGTTTGCCGAAGTGCCGTTCGTCAGTGCGGATTATGCTTTTGATAAACCATTGGGAATCAATGTGTTTTCGCAGTTGGATGTGGCCTCCGGCATCTGGGCGTTCCAGCCCGACCACGTTGGCAGTTTCAACTACGCGATTTGTGTGCAGGATTTTCGCAACGGCCAGCTGCTCGGCACCATCCGGCACGAATTCCAACTCAACATCACCGACGACCCACTTGCCGTGCCCGAAACCGCCGCCACCGCCCGCCTCGAATTGAGGCCCAACCCAGCCCGCGATTTCGTGCAAATCCGATGCGCCGATTTCGTCGGGCAACCCGCCCGCCTCGCCGTGTCGGACATTTTCGGGCGAACGGTTTTGACGAAAGACATACAACCAACGGACACCGAAAGTATTGATATTCAACTGTTTGCGCCCGGATTTTACACTTTGAAAATCGGAGCGTGCGGCTTGGCGCAATCGGCCACATTTGCCGTTGTGCGTTGAGGGTTGCGCGCCGGAGCGCAGGTTTGTCGCGCCCGGGCGTTTTTAAAGTCGTCTTAAACGATTTGTAAAACGGCAACAAAAACGCCCGCTCGTTCGATTTTGCGAGCAATTAAACCGCCCTGCGCCATGCCGAAATTCTTGCCCGTCCTGCTGCTCGTTTCCCTGTTTTCAAGTGCCCAAGCCGCTGCCCAAAAAATGCAAATCGTGGCGCATTTGCCTTACGATTCTGCCACGCTTGCGGGCTGTTGGCACCATGTGGACAGCACGGGCCGAGAGTATGCGCTTGTCGGCACGAGCCGGGGGCTGAGCATCGTGGATTTGGCGAACCCCGCCAAACCGCAGCAAATTTTCCACGTCCCCGGCCCGGTGAACAACTGGCGCGAGGTGCGGACTTGGGGCGGGTTCGCCTACGTCGGCTCGGAGGCCATCGGCAGCGGCATCACTATTGTGGATTTGCGTTCCCTGCCCGACACGGTGCGCTGGAAAACTTGGACTGGCGACGGCCCGAACGAAGGCACGGTGCTTTCGTCGCACACGGTGGGCACTGCCGACGGCCACTTGTACGTCTTTGGCGCGTCTATGCTGACCAACGGGGCCATCATCTGCGACTTGTCCGACCCTTGGAACCCGCGCATAATCGGCACATATACAACGAATTACCTGCACGACGGCTTCGTGCGCGGCGACACGCTCTGGGGCAGCGAGATTTACGAGGGGCAGTTCAGCGTGATTGACATTTCGGACAAAACCGCCCCCGTGCTGCTCCAAACCCAACAAACGCCGGGACAATTCAACCACAACGGCTGGCTCAGCGACGACGGGCGCACGTTTTTCACGACCGACGAACGGCCCGATTCGCCGCTCACCGCCTTCGATGTTTCTGATTTGGGCAACATCCGCCAGCTCGATACTTATTTTCCGAGCCGATACCCCAGCCGCGAGGTACACAACGTGCGCGGTCTGGGCAATTTCCTCGTCAATCCATCATACGGCGGCCAGCTGACCATCGTGGACGCGACGCACCCCGACAACCTCATCGAGGTCGGGTTTGCGAGCCTCGGCAGCTCGCTCGTGTGGGATGCCGACCCGTACCTGCCGAGCGGCATCGTGGTCGCAACCGCCAAAAACGAGGGCCTTTACATCCTGAAACCCAAATACCAGCAGGCTGCCTATCTCGAAGGCGCGGTCACGGATGCGAGCACGGGCGACTCGCTCGCGGGCGCGAAAATCCGGGTGTTGGACACGCCGCAAAGCGAGACCACCCGCGTCAACGGCATCTTCAAAACTGGCGCGGCGCAGCCCGGAACCTACACGGTCATGGTTGAAAAACCCGGCTACGCTTCCCAAACAATCGCAGGCGTGGCCCTGCAAACTGGGCAAATCACCCGGCTCGATGTCGCGCTGGTGCCTGTGGTGGCGAGCGCGCAAGGCGTTGGTTTTCAGGCTCCTGCGTCAGTCTCGCCGACCGTTTTCCGCAACTGTTTGATGGTGGATTTGCCAGCCGATAGCCCGTTCGCGGCCAGCGACTCGGTCATCCGCGTCTCCGATTTGTCGGGCAAGACCGTCGCCCGCACGTTTGCCGCCGGGCCACGCACCGAAATCTGCCTCGAAAGCAGCTTGCCCGCCGGGCAGTACCTCGTTTTTTTGGAAAACAGTCAGGCGAAAAGTGCCCCGATGCGCGTGGTGAAAGGGTAGGCCCAATTCGTTTGTGTTCACCAAGTTTTCATTTTTCAGCCCAATTCGCACCCCCAGAAGCAGCGCACCACCGACCATAGGAACGGGTCGGTGGTACGTTTTTTCGTGTAGTTGGGTAGTACGTTTTGACCAAATGGAAGTTTACGGGTGGCGGTCTGAGGTCTTCTAACTACCTTACCCCATGCTTGGAACACCTCCTTTTTCAAAAATCAACAAAGTCTGTCAAATGAAAACTTTAATCTGCCTGCTGGCCGTGCTTTGCATGGCGGGTGGTTCGCTGTGGGCACAGCCTGTGATAAACGCTACCCAAACGGACGCGCTCATCATTGACAACGGCAACAGCGGCCTCGCCGACCCCAACGACCGTATCCGCTACAAGGCCACCATCCAAAACACCGGCACCACGCCGGCCAACGGGGTGCAACTCAACGCCGCGCCCGACGCGAACACGACCTTTGTCAGCAACTCGTTCGTGACCACGCCCGTCGCCGCCAACGATGCCTACACTTGCACGGGCAACGTCGGCATCTCCGTCCCGGCGGGCAGCGGCGTGAAAGCCAACGACTACGACGATGCCCTTGCCTCGGCGACATTGAGCGTCATCACCAATCCGACGAGCGGCTCGGTGACGCTGAACAACGACGGCAGCTTCACCTACACCCCGAACGCGGGTTTCACGGGCAGCGACCAGTTCACCTACGGCATCAACGATGCCACGCCCATCGCCGGGACGACCCCAGCAAACGCCGACATCCGGGCGACGGTGACCATCACGGTCAGCGACATGATTTGGTTCGTGGACAACACGGGCGGCGGCACGGGCGGCACGGGCACATTGGCTAACCCGTTTAAAACCTTGGCCAATTTCAATGGCTCGGCTGGCCCGCAGGCTGGTCATGTGGTGTTCGTGAAACACACGGGCACGACGTACCGAGGCGGTATCGTCCTGAAAAACAACATGTACCTGTTCGGTTCGGGGCACACGGGCGGCAGCAATCTCGCAGACGCTGGCGTGCTGCCGTTCACGATTGCGGCAAATAGCCCGGCGTTGCCTGCCATCAACGGTACCCGCACCATTATCATCAACGATATTCACAGCGGCGTTTCGCCCTTTTACGGCATCACGCTCGCCTCTGGGAATACCATCCGGGGCATCAACGTCGGCAGATGTGAGTCGTCAAAAATCTATGGGAACAACTTCGGCACACTCACCATCGGCAACACCACCAGCCCCGACGTGGAATTGAGCGGCAACCAGTACGCACTCGACCTAACCAACGGCACCTTCGCCGCCACCTCCAAACTTGCCAGCATCAACAGCCCCGATTCGAGCCGGATTTTGCTGAACACCGTGAGCGGCTCGCTCGCTTCCGCCAGCACTGCGGTGAATGCGTCTGGCTCAGGTGGCAGTGTCACCGTCAGCATCCAAAACTCCAGCGCGGCACTTGATTTTGGGAATACCACTGTCAATAATTACAACGGTGGCACCTGCATCAGCATCACCAACAGCGGTACAGGCTCGGTGACTTTCAGCAACCTTTCCATGCCGTACGCCGGCAACGGCATAGGCTTGGTCGCCAGCACGGGCGGCACCATCAACATCGGTGGCACGGGCAGCAGCATCACTGCCCGGACAGCCCTGGACATTACCAGCACGTCGTTCGGGTCGGGGGCCACGTTTGCCTCCATCACCTCGAACAATTTTTCTAGCAAAGCAGTCAACCTCGACAACGTGAGCGGCCCGCTGACCATCAACGGCGGCAGTATCTCCGCCAGCACTTTGTTTGCTGGTGGCGTTGCGTTCGACGTGAATGGCGGTTCGAGCAACATCACCTACGCAGGCAGCATCACTTACCCAAGCCCATCCACCGACCGGGTGGTCGAGGTCACAGGTCGCACAGGCGGCACGGTGACTTTTTCGGGAACCATCGACGCAACCAGCGGCACAGGCATCAACGTCGCCAGCAACACAGGCGGCACCATCAATTTCAGCGGCAGCACCAAAACCCTGAACACGGGCGCAAACACCGCCGTCACCCTGAGCAGCAACAGCGGGGCGACCATCAACTTCACGGGCGGTGGCTTGGACATTGATTGCACTTCGGCCACTGCTTTCAACGCCACAGGCGGGGCCACCGCCATCACGGTGCAAGGCACGGGCAACACCATCACCAGCACGACGGGCACGGCCCTGAACGTGGCAAACACCACCATCGGCGCGAGCGGGCTGACGTTCCAGAGTATTTCTTCAAATGGCGGCTCGGCAACAGGCATCATCCTCGACAACACGGGGTCGTCCGGCGGCCTGACCGTCACGGGCACGGGTTCGGCGGGTTCGGGCGGCACGATTGCCAGCAAAACTGGCTCAAATGGCAGCACGACCACAGGTGTCGGCATTTACCTGAACAATTGCGCCAATATCTCGCTCACAGGGATGCAGCTGAACGATTTTAGCAACTTCGGCATACGCGGTTTCGAGGTGAATAATTTTACGATGGACAACTGCGTCGTCAATCACAGCTCCGGCAAAAACGGCGATGATGCAGCCACCGATGAAGGCTCGATTTATTTTGGAGCGGAAAACCCGAGCGGAATCAACGGCCTGACAGGCACCGTGAATATCACGAATTGCCTCATCGAAGACGGCTACGAAAACAACTTCAAAATTGCCAACCTAAGCGGCACGCTCTCGCAACTCACGATGACGGGCTGCACCATCCGGGACAATTCCACCGCCTCTCCCGGCAACAATGGTTTTGAAATAAGGGCACAGGGCACCGCGAACATTACGGCGGACATCACCACCTCCACCTTTACGGGCAATCGCGCCAACGGGATACAGGTCACCACCACCACAGAACATACCGGCACGGTTGACGTGGAGATTGGCACATCCGGCGTGGCCGGGAGTGGCGGCACTTTCACAAACAACAACATCGGCGTAAACATCGGCCATGGCAGCGCGGGCACGTTGAATTTTGATATTCACCGGGGGACGTTCAATTCAAACCCGGGACTGGCATCTCCCATCAACATCAACCTCGCCGCAGGCGGCGGCGGCCCCATGTCCGGTTCAATTACGAACAACGCCATTACCAATGCAAACTCATCAACCGGGCCGGGAATGCGCATTATCAGCAACGGGACAGATGGCGACGGCTCCAATGTGTTGACGGTGCTTGTCAGCAACAACAATATCTCACAGATAGCAAATCGCGGCATCGAAGTAATTGCCCGCGACGGCAACAGTACCATCAATGCCATCGTCACCAACAACACCGTCAGCCTTACAGATGCTTTGTCTGCCGATGCCATTCGAGTGGATGCCGGGGCGACATCTACCGATGTGACGACCGTCAATGCGCACATTTCGGGGAACAATGCCACGACAATTTCAGGCTCATTCGGGGTGCGCGTGCGGCAAAGATTTACCGGCACCACGTTCAGGCTCCAAGGGTACGGAGGGAGCGCGACCGATATGAACGCCGTCCAATCGTTTTTATCCGCCAACAACAATGGAGCCACGACCAGCGCGGATTTCGCAGGGGCTGGCTTCCTTAACATCGTTACGGTTCCGTCTCCGTGACGAACACACCCTCCGGTTCTGAAAATCTGTCAGTTCTCCTTTAAAAAATTGAAAATGAATCTCTTACATAAGTTTTCCATAAAAAATCGCCCGTTCGCAACGGCAGTTTTCGCGCTGCTCGCCGGACAAATGTTGGCCCAGTCTTTCCCTGCCGCCAACACCCTCAACCTCCCCAACGGCAAGACCATCCACATCGCTTACGACGTGGACGTGAACGGCCCCATCCCGCAAGGGGCCTGCACCATCAGCAGCCAAGCCACCGTGTCGGGCAGCAACTTCTCGACCGTCAGCACCGACGACCCCGATGTGGCGGGTGCCAACAACCCCACCGCCACGCCCACCGCCGACGCGCCCGACATCACGGCCTGCCCGTCGAGCACCAGCAAAAACACCGACCCCAATGTTTGCACGGCCAGCCACACATTCGCGGCCACTGCCATCGCTTGCCCGGCAACCACCACATACACCTATAAAATAGGTGTGGCGACTATCGCATCGCCGCACGATTTCCCGGTCGGGGTCAGCATGGTCACGGTCACGGCTTCCAACGGTGTTGCGCCCGATGCCACTTGCTCATTCGACGTGACGGTTTCGGACGCACAGGCCCCGACGATTTCTTGCCCGTCCAACACCACCGTCGCCGCCGACGGCAGTTGCGCTGGCACGGTCGGCACACGCGCATTGGCCTCGAAATCAGACAATTGCACGGCCTCTGGCAGCATCAACGAAAGCCAAAGCCCTGCGGCCAGCACGGTTTTGAGCGGCCACAACGACTTTGAAACTGTCGTCCTGACTGCGACCGACGGCAATGGCAATACGAGCAGCTGCAGCTTCACCGTCACGCTCAAAGACGTGTCCGCGCCCGCGCTCACTTGCCCGTCCAGCCAAAACCTGACCGCCAACCCAGCCACTTGCACCCAAGACTACACCATCGCCGACCCTGTTTCGGACAACTGCTCGGCGACTTGGGGCTACTCAACTTCCGGCGCAACGACGACCTCCGCCTCCGGCATTGCCGACGGCACAGGCAGCGGTGCGGTCGCTTTTGCGATTGGCGCAAGCACGGTCGTGCTTAGTGCCAGCGACGCGGCGGGCAACAACGCCGCCACTTGCAGTTTCACCGTGACCGTAAACGCCCCCGAAATCAACGTGAAAGGCAACGGCACGACCATCGCCGACGGCGACGATATGCCCAGCCTTTCCGACGACACAGACTTCGGCCAATCCAACGGCAGCAGTCCCGTGACCAAAACCTACACCATCGAAAACCTCGGCACTTCGTTGCTCACGCTCGGCTCGAACGCCGTGAGCATCATGGGTTCCTCAGATTTCACGGTGACATTGCAGCCCGCCACTTCGGTTGCCGTCGGCACAAACACGACAACCTTCACCGTCTCGTTCACGCCCAGCTCGGTCGGCATCAAAACCGCGACCGTCAACATCGCCAACGACGACTGCACCAACAACCCGTACAACTTCGACATCACGGGCGAAGGCACCTGCCTCGCCGCCTCGTTTTCGGCCTGCCCAAGCACGACCGTCCAAGTAGGCACAACTGACGGAAACTGCTCTGGCACAGCCACTTACACCGTGACCGCCACCGGTCAGCCCGAACCGACGCTGACCTACGTTTTCATGGGAGCAACGAATAGCAGCGGCTCCGGCACGGGCAGCGGCTCCACGTTCGGCATCGGCAGCACGACCGTCACCGTCACGGCCACCAACCCGTGCAGTGCCCCGACTTGCCAATTCACGGTGACGGTTTCCGACGACGACGCGCCCACTGTTTCATGCCCAAGTGGTCAAAGCGTCAACACCACAACGGGTTCTTGCACAGGCACTTACACGATTGCCGACCCCGTTTCGGACAACTGCACGGGCGCAACTTGGGGCGCGGCGTTTTCGGGAAATACGAACGGCAACCCGACGGATTTGTCCAACATCGCCGACGGCACGGGCAGCGGCCCGGTGATTTTTGAAAAAGGCACGACGACCGTGACCCTTTCGGCCAGCGACGCGGCGGGCAACACGGCCACGACCTGCTCGTTCACCGTGACCGTTTCGGACAACGAAGCCCCTATTGTTGTTTGTCCGTCCAGCCAAAGTTTGAACACCACAATGGGTTCTTGCACAGGCACTTACACCATTGCCGACCCTGTTTCGGACAACTGCACGGGCGCAACTTGGGGCGCGGCTTTTTCGGGAAATGCGAACGGCAACCCGACGGATTTGTCCGGCATCGCCGACGGCACGGGCAGTGGCTCGGTGGTTTTTGAAAAAGGCGAGACGACCGTGACCCTTTCGGCCAGCGACGCAGCGGGCAACACGGCCACGACCTGCTCGTTCACCGTGACCGTTTCGGACAACGAAGCCCCCGACATCACTTGCCCGATGCCGGTGGTCGTCGGGACATCGGGCGGGCTTTGCAGCAGCACCGCGACTTGGTCAACGCCCACGCCGACCGACAACTGCCCCGGCGCGAGCATCCAATCGGTGAGCCACACGTCCAGCTCGACCTTTGCAAAAGGCACAACGACAGTCACTTACACAGCGGTTGACGCGGTTGGGAATACCGAAACTTGCACATTCACGGTTACGGTCAACGACGACGACCCACCTACTGCCGATTGCAAAAACTTCGTCGTGGCCCTCGATGCTTCGCACACGGCGACCATCGTGGTGAACAACGTGAACAATGCCTCTTCCGACAACTGCACGGCTGGCGCGAACCTCATTTTCAACGTGACCCCCAGCACGCTCGACTGCGACGACGCGGGCGATGTGCTGGTCACGCTTGCCGTCACGGACGAGGCCATGAACGTCGGCACTTGCTCCGCAACGATTACGGTGCTCGACGTGCTCAATTATTCGCAAACCGCGCAGCGCATGGCCGCCGACGGCGCAGCCAACGACCAGCTGGGCTGGGGCCTCGCGCTCGATGGCCAAACGGCGATGGCTGGCGCGCCCAACGACAAAGTTGGCACCCAGAGCAAGCAAGGCTCGGCCTACATTTTCCAGCAAAACGAGGGCGGGACGGACAATTGGGGCCAACTCAAACAAATCAAAGCCACCGACGGCGCGGCTGTGGACTACTTCGGCAACGCCATTTCGCTCGACGGCAGCACCGCACTTTTGGCGGCGCACGGCGACAACGTGGGCACGGTGACGGACGCGGGCGCGGTCTATATTTTCGAGCAAAACCATCTGGGGCCGAACTTTTGGGGCCAAAAAGCACAGATTTTCGCCCGCGACGGCGCGACGGACGACTGGGCAGCCTACGACTATTTCGGCGGCGCGGTCTCGCTCAAAAATGGGCGGGCAATCGTCGGGGCCAGCAAAAAGAAAGTCGGCACCAAAAATGCACAAGGCGCGGCCTACATTTTTGAGCAAAACACAGGCGGCCCCGACAACTGGGGCAACGTGAAAAAACTCACGGCCAGCGATGGAGCGGCCAACAATTTCTTCGGCCAATCGGTGGCACAAGCCGGAAACCTCGTGCTCGTGGGCGCGAACGGCCACAACAGCAACCGGGGCGCGGCTTACTTTTTCGACGGCACGGCCGCATGGGCGCAGGGCCAAAAATTAGTTGCATCAGATGCCGCAGTGGGCGATGGTTTCGGCGCAAGCGTCTCATTGACAAATGATTACGCGCTCGTCGGTGCCCCGAACAAAGCCGCCTACGCAGGCGCAGCCTACGTTTTCAAAAACAACGCGGGCACTTGGGCGCAACTGAAAAAACTGACGGCCTCGGACGGCGCGGCCAACGACCGCTTCGGCTCGGCGGTGGCGATGATGGACGATTACGCCTACGTCAGTGCCGTGCGCGGCAATGCGAACGCAGGTGCGGTGTACGTCTTCCACAAAAACATGAACGGCCCCGACGAATGGGGACAAATCGGGCGGTACACGGCCTCGGACGGCGAACCGGGCGACCAATTCGGGTATTCGCTGGCGGTCAGCAGCAACAAAATGTTCATCGGCGCGAACCTCAACGATGTGGCTGCGAAGCTCGACCAAGGCTCGGCGTACCTGTTCACGGGCGAGGATTGCTCGGTCGTTCGCCCGCTTGTTTCACAAGCACAAGTCGTTGACAATCAGCCGAAAGTGGTGTGTTATCCCAACCCGTTCCGCGACGAATTGGTCGTGGAAATCCAAGCCGAGGGCGCGGCGCATTTGCAGCTGACCGACGCGGCGGGCCGGGTCGTGACCGATGTGGATTTGCCGCGAGGCATGGTTCGGTTCGAGCTGGACAGCCGCCGTTTCCCGTCGGGGATGTATTTCGTGCAAGTTTCGACAGAGGGCGGCGTGCGCGTGGCTCCGGTCGCGCTGGTGCGCTGATTTTCGGGAAATTTTTGCCTAAGCAAAGCCCCGCCAGTCGTCAAACTGGCGGGGCTTCTTGTTTCGGTGTCTTGCCCAAAGGCCGGAAACATCTACCTTCGCCGCGCTGTTTTGCAGCCCAACCAAACATTTTCCAAGTTCATGAAAAAAGTATTTCTCGTTTCCGCCGCCCGCACGCCGATTGGCAGTTTTGGCGGTTCGCTGGCCGACATTTCCGCGCCGAACCTCGGTGCCATTGCCATCAAAGCCGCCCTCGAACGCGCCAAAGCCACACCCGAAATGGTGCAGGAAGTGTTTTTCGGCAACGTGGTTTCGGCCAATCTGGGCCAAGCCCCGGCTCGGCAAGCGGCCATTTTCGCAGGGCTTCCGGTGAACACGGTTTGCACGACCATCAATAAAGTGTGCGCGTCGGGCATGAAGTCGGCGGCATTGGGCGCACAATCTATCATGTTGGGTTTCAACGACTTAGTGGTCGTGGGCGGCATGGAAAATATGTCGCAGATACCTTATTACGTCCCGAAGGCGCGGTTCGGCTACAAGTACGGCAATGCCGAATTGGTGGACGGTCTCGCCAAAGACGGCCTGACCGACGTGTACAACCAACAGGCGATGGGCGTGTGCGCCGACCGCACGGCGACCAAATACGGCATCAGCCGCGAGGAGCAGGACGCTTTTGCCATCCAATCCTACAAACGCTCGGCGGAGGCGACAACGAGCGGCAAGTTCAAGGCCGAAATCGTGCCCGTGCAACTGCCCACCAAAAAGGGCGACCCGGTTTTTATGACCGAAGACGAAGAGTTCAAAAACGTCAATTTCGACAAAATCCCCGGCCTGCGCCCAGCCTTCACGAAGGACGGCACCGTGACCGCCGCCAATGCCAGCACCATCAATGACGGGGCAGCGGCAATGGTCTTGGCCAGCGAAGAAATGATCAACAAGCTCGGTGTGGAGCCGCTGGCCCGTATTGTCGGTTTCGCGGATGCCGAGCACGAGCCGGAGTGGTTCACGACCGCGCCCACTTTGGCCGCGCCGAAAGCCTTGAAAATGGCTGGCTTGAAACAATCCGACATTGATTTTTTCGAGGTCAACGAGGCGTTTTCGGTGGTGACAATGGCTTTTTACAAAGAGCTGGGCATTGATCCAGGGCAGGTCAACGTGTTCGGCGGGGCCGTCTCGCTCGGCCACCCGCTCGGAGCATCGGGTGCCCGCATCATGGTGACGCTCAACAACGTGTTGCAGCAAAACGGTGGCAAATACGGCCTCGCGGCCATTTGCAACGGCGGCGGCGGTGCGTCGGCCATCGTGTTGGAACGGGTTTGACGCTGAAATCGAGTGATTTACAGAAATAAAAACGGGCCGTCATTGCGACGGCCCGTTTGCGTTTCGGTTAAAGAATTGTCCTGTTGGTATTGAAAAAAACTTCTGACTCTCGATGTGGGTGAGGTTTTTGGGTTTGGGAGTTCAGAATGACGATTTTGAGTTTTCAGAGCCTAATGAGCATCGTCAATCCGAAATCCAGAATCCCCGCTCACGCTGCCCTGCGCTCGGCGACGGCTTCTTCGTGGACGACCATCGAATCGGGGAAGGTGAAAAAGAACGTGGTGCCTTGCCCTTCGACGGACTGGAACCAGATGCGCCCGCCGTATTTCTCCGTGAGGCTTTTGCAAATGGAAAGCCCGATGCCCGTGCCTTCGTATTTGTCCTTGCTCTCGACGGCGCGGAAAAAGAGGTTGAAGATTTTTTCGCGGTGTTTTTCGCTGATGCCGATGCCATTGTCGCGCACGCTGAACACGATTTCGCCGCTTTGCGGCTCCGGTTTCCAAGTGACTTGAACAAGCGGCTGGCGGTCTTCGGGGATGAATTTGAGGGCGTTGCCGATGAGGTTTTGGAAAATCTGCACGAGGTGGATGCGGTTGATGACCAGCCGAGGGAAGTCTGTGCGGCTGAATTCCACCGCGCCATTTTTGGATTCAATCCGGCTTTTCAGGGTGGCGCAGACTTCTTCGAGCACGCCTCGCAGGTCAACCATGTCAGAGCCGGGTTTTTGGCTGAAGATGCTGCTGTAGCTCAGCAGGTCGGTCAGCAGCAGGTTCATTTTTTTGGCACTTTCGGAGATGAACTTCATGTACTCCACGGCCTGCGGGTCTTCGAGTTTTCTGCCGTATTTGATTTCGAGCAGGTTGATGAAGCTGCAAATGGTGCGGAGCGGCTCTTTCAGGTCGTGCGCAGCGACGTAGGCATACTGGCGCAGCACCTCGTTACTTTCGGTCAGTTGGATATTTTGATGCTGGATTTCGCGGCTTTTTTGTTCGAGCAGGCGGTTGTTGCGGGTGCTGAGGCGCATGATGTAGCCCAGCGAGCCGATGACGAGGACGAACACGGCAATCGAGCCGAAAAGCACGAAACGGTGCTGCCGCAGTTCGAGGGCTTGGATGGCGCGTTGCTGTTTTTCGTTGTCATATTTGAGCTGCATCTCGGCGATGCGCTTGGTCTTTTCTGTGTCGAACAGGGTGTCTTTCAGGCTGCTGGACAGTTGGAGATATTGCAGGGCGGCCTCTGTTTCGCCTTCTTGTCGGGCGATTTCGTACAGGCAAAAGGCGTTTTTCTGCTGCAAATCCCGGAACCTGTTCGCGGTGGCGATGTCCAGACTCTGCCGGTAATTCTGTCGCGCCTCGGCGGTGCGGTTCTGGCGGGCGAGCAGGCTGCCCGTTTTGTAATACATATCGGCCAGCACATAGGGGTCCATGGCTTTGCGGTGGGCCAACGCGCCTCTGAAAAATTCGAGCGTGCGTTCGGGCTTGCCCAAGCGGGTGTACACATCGCCGACATACACCATCGCGCTGGCGATGAAGCGTTCGTATTTGATGTGCTCGTAGGTTTGGAGGGCGGCGGTCAGTTTGTCGAGGGCGCGCTCGTTGTCGCCGAAGTGGAGAAGGATTTCGCCATAGTCTTGCAAGACGTTTGCCATCACCGAGTCGTGCCGCATCTCGGTGGCCAAAGACTGCGCCTGCTCGATGTTGTGCAGGGCTAAGTCCTTCATATTCAACTGCATATACGTCTTGGAGATGTTTTGCAGGGTAGCGATGACGTGCTCGTTTTCGCCGCGCTGCTGCGAGATGGCGAGCGATTGCAGGTAGTATTGGACGGCTTTGTCGTAGTCGCCGATTTGCTCGTGGAGATACCCGATGCCGTGCAGGTTGTCGCCGACCATGACCTCGTCGCCGCTTTTGCGGGCCACTTCGAGGGCTTGTTCGTGGTATGATTTGCAGGTGATGTAGTTGGCCTTTTTGCGGTGAAGGATGGCCAAATCGGTGAGAATGGTCGCCAGATTGTACTGGTCTTCGGTGCGGCGCGCCTCGGCGAGGGCTTTTTCGTAAAAAATCAGGGCAGAGTCCAGTTGGTTGCGGTCTTCAAAATCATAGCCGCCGTTCCGGTAATAATCGAACACGTCCTCGCCCGACGGCGGTGTTTGTGCAAATGCGCCGCCGGTCCAAAGGCAACACAATACGAGGCACAGCAAACAGGAAAATCGAAAACGTGCGGGTAGCATAAGCGGGTAGATGATGCGGGTCAGCCCTTCCGAAAAAGGCTGTGGATGACGAGAGGGGAGAGCCGTAAAAACGGGAGCGGACGGCTTGGAGATTCCGAAACCGTCCGCTCCGGCAAGACGAAAAACGAAGTGTGCGCCTCAAAGGGGAGGCCGGCGGATTAGAAATTAGACGTTCACTTTTTTGCGGCGGCGGTCGCAGAACAACAGCAACGCCGAACCCTGCGGGTTGATGGTCACGATGTCCACTTGGGTTTCGAGGGTGATGGTGGTGCCTGTGCCGCCTTTGGTGTTGCGGAGTGCTTCAGTAGAAAGAGCGTTTTGGCTGAACTGCTGGACGGATTTCATAACAAGAGATGTTGAAGTGTTTGTGATTTGATTGATTTGTCACGACAAAGATTCACCCTCCAAAACGGGGCGACAACCAAGCAAAGCCGCCACCTCGTGACGCAAGTTTTTCTCGAAACCGCCCCGGTAATCTTTTCGCATGGAGGCTATTTAATTCCTTAAAGCATTGGTTTTCAGTAAAAACTGAACAGGTTCCGCAAAGGCCGGTAAAAAACCTTGCCTCATAAATCACCTGCTTCCGTGAATCCAAGCCGGAAGGCCGCGCCCCCCCGCCAACCGCCAAAATGCGTATTTCCAGTAGGCTTTTTTAAGGGAAGCCCGCAGAAACCAGCAGAGGCACAAGCAGATGCGGCGAAGCACGCATGGATTGCCAGTAACACAGGCTGCAAAAAACGCAGGGCAGTTACAGGTCGAATAAAAACAAAAAGTTTGTCGCAAACGCCCCGCGAACTTGTCGTTTTCGGCATGGTTGGCGCGCTTTTAAAACAATTTACCTTTGTGGACTCGAAAATGTTTTAAAACCAAATTGGCTATCCGATGAAAAAACTATCCTTTTCAGTCCAGATTTCGGCCCCGCCCACCCGCGTTTGGAGCATCCTGTGGGACGACGCGACCTATCGCCAGTGGACTTCCGCCTTCAGCGAGGGCTCCCATGCCGTGAGCGATTGGCAGGAGGGCAGCAAAATCCTGTTCCTCGGGTCGAATGGCGATGGCATGGTCAGCCGCATCGCCCGGTTGATTCCCGACGAGTTCATGTCGTTTCAGCACCTCGGCGAAATTAAAAATGGTGTCGAAGACACAGCCATAGGCGAGGGAAACATCTGGGAAAACGCTTTTGAAAACTACACCCTGCGCGACCACGACGGCGGCACCCTGCTGCAAGTCGAACTTGACAGCGACGAAACCCATGCGGAGATGTTCGAAGGGGTGTTCCCGAAGGCATTGGCAATCGTGAAAACGCTGGCCGAGGCGCAAAAAATCACGCCGTTCCTGTGGCTCGACGAGCGCATCGAAGAGGCCATCAACTTGTACACCTCCACTTTTCCGAACTCGAAAATCGGGCACGTCGCCCGGCAGGGCGATGCGGTTTTCACCGCAGATTTTTCGCTCAGCGGCCAAAAATTCGCAGCCTTGAACGGCGGCCCGCGCTTCCGGCTCAACCCTTCGATTTCCATTTTTGTCGTCTGCGAAAGCGAGGCCGAGCTGGACAATGCTTGGCAAAAACTCGCCGACGGCGGCCAAATTTTGATGGCACTTGACAAGTACCCGTGGAGCGAAAAGTACGGCTGGCTGCAAGACCGATTCGGACTGTCGTGGCAGTTGTCCTTCGGCAAAATTGCGGAGGTCGGGCAAAAATTCACCCCGACTTTGATGTTCGGCGGCCCGCAAAACGGCCACGCCGAAGCCGCGATCAACCTGTACACTTCGATTTTCAAAAACACATCACTGGACGGGATTTTGCGCTTCGGCGCGGGCGAACCCAACGCGGAGGGCCTCGTCAAACACGCCCAATTCAAACTCGACGGCCAAAAATTCATGGTGCTCGATGGCGGCACAGGCCATGCGTTCACGTTCAACGAGGCGTTTTCGTTCGTGATTTCGTGCGAGACGCAGGACGAGATTGACTATTTCTGGGAAAAACTGACCGCCGACGGCGGCGAACCCAGCCAATGCGCGTGGCTCAAAGACCGTTTCGGCGTGTGGTGGCAGGTCGTCCCACCGGTGCTCATGCGCTACCTGAACGACCCGAACCCCGCCAAAGCCCAAAGCGTCATGCAAGCCATGCTGAAAATGAGCAAAATCGAAATCGCCGTTTTGGAGCAGGCTTACGAACAGGGTTGAAACCCCGGCAATTATTGCACATCAATTTTCACGTTCAAATATTCATCAAAAATGGAAGCATCCGGCAAAACTACCCTCGTCGTCGAGGCCACCGTCTCGGCCCCTGCCGAAAAAGTCTGGGCATATTGGACGGCCCCCGAACACATCACCCAATGGAACCAAGCCTCCGACGATTGGCACTGCCCCTCGGCGAGCAACGACCTGCGCGTAGGCGGCAGTTTCAGTGCCAAAATGGCCGCGAAAGACGGCAGTTTCGAGTTCGGTTTTGAAGGCATTTACGACGAGGTAGAGATGCACAAAAAAATCGCCTACACGCTCGGCGATGACCGAAAAGTGTCCGTCATGTTCACCGCCGACGGCAACGCGACGC
>JBKBIC010000067.1:1816-22007 GCA_046299435.1 Saprospiraceae bacterium | reverse complement strand
TTGCTGGCCGGTGAGGTCGGTGCCGCGCACTTTGACGCGATAGAGGTAAACGCCTTTGGCGAGCTGGTCGCCGTAGTCGTCCTTGCCGTCCCAAGCGATGTCGGTCACGCGGTAGCCGTCAGCGGAAGCAGCCGTGTGCAAAATCGTTTTCACCAAACGGCCCGCCACCGTAAAGATGCTGATTTGCACATCCAGCATTTGCCCGGCGAGGTTGTGCTCGAATTGGAACGAGGTATTCGTCGTGAACGGATTGGGGTAATTCAGAACGTGCGCCAGCGCGGTCGCGCCGTCCTCGGCCACGACAAACTCGGTGTAGCCCTCGCCGGAATTGTTGGCAATGTCCCAGCCTTTCACGCGGATGGTGTGGCGGCCCGGCGCGATGTTTTTCAGGGGGTACAGGGCTTGCCCCCGGCGGTAGTTGTCCTGTTCGCTTTCGTAAAAATCGTTCAGCACGATGCTTTCCTGCACATTGTCGTCGAGCACTGCCACGAGGTCGTGGCCGAGGCTGCTGCCCGTGACGTTCATGCCATGGTCGTCGGCGCATTTGACCAAAATCTTCGGCGCATCGTCGGTGATACCGCCGCTAACGAACGCATCGGTGTTCATGAACACTTGCACGAGCGGCGGCGTGTCGTCCTTGATTTGGTTGGCATTGCCGCCCACGACGAAATCTGTGTCCCAGCCTGCCGCATCGAGCGGGGTTCCGTTTTCAGCGTAAAAACTGATTTTGCCCGGCCCGAAGGCGTAGTCAATGTCTTTCGGGACGATGAACTCGATTTTGAACGCGCCGTTCGTGGCCGTCGCGCTGCCTTTGAAAAGCGTATTGCGGCGCACGGCAAATGTGCGAACCGGACTGGTGGGGTCTTGGCCTAAGGTGCTGAGTGTCTGCTTTTTATCGAACACGGTCATGTACACTTTGCCGTTGAAATTGGGCAACGGGTTGCCCAAAGTGTCGGTCACGATGCCTTCGATGCTGGCCGGTTGCAAGGCTCGCAGCGTGTCGGTCGGCACGCCGCCGGGCTGGACGGATTTGCCGTTGATTTTGGTGGTGGCCACGCGGTATTCGGGCAAGGCGAGGTACATGGCCGGGTCGCCGAGCAGCGTGAACCGCCGGGCATTCTCGAAGCCGAACGTGAGGTTGTTTTTGCCATCTTTCAGGATGTCGCCCGTACTGCGGTACCAGCCGTTGACTTTTTTGAAAATGACGGATTGGATGGCGTTCGTCAGCTCGTTGTTGTCGTTGATGTACACCGGGCGCACCGTCGTGAAAAGCCCGACCGCACCGGAGCGCACCTTCAAAAGTGCCTGCTCGCCGCCGCTGACGGTGAACGGGTCGTCGTAGCCGCCGAAGGTGCAGGTGGCCGTGATGATGAAGGTGTAGCGGTTCTCGTTGTCCCACGAAGCGATGTCGGAGTTGTCAATCACGCGCTCCTGCGCCCAGCCGCGCGGGCCGCCGTGCCCGATGTACTGCGTGATGAGCTGGCCTTTGAAAATGTTGCTATTGATGGCCGATTTCGCATCGGGGAAACGTGCACCCGCCGAGGTCGCAACTTGTTGATAAGCATCGAGATACACCTTTTCTGGGTTGAACCACCGCTCGGTGTTTTCGGCGGCGGTCGCCAGTTTGTCGGCTTGGTTGATGTGCGCGTTGGTATCCTCGTCGTCGGCGATGTAGAGCAGGCGCAGATGCCAGTCGCCGAGGGTTTCGGGGGCATTGTCATAGGCGATGATTTTCTCGACCACCGCCTCGGCCTCGTCGGGTGTGTTGCAGGGGATGCGCCCGACGGCGATGTCCAGCGCGCCCGTCAGCGCACCGCCTTCGCCGTCAGAAAGCAGGCCGAAATAGTCGTCCGAAGGGTACGAATAAATCGGGCTAAACGACTCGAATGTTTCGAAAACAGGCACAAAATCGGGGTTGTTCTCGCTTTTTGTGTTGTTTTTGGGGTCGAAGGAGCCATCGCCAAGCAGCAACAGGTAGTCGAATTTCGGGTTGCGCTCCAACAGCATCCGGGCAAAATCGCGGATGGCCGTCGGGTCTTTCATGCCCGACGAAAACTCGTTGTACAGTTTTTCCACGTCCACGAGCGCAATGTCCAATTTGGAGAAACTGCGGCGATGGTCGGCCAGTCGTTTGGCGGCCTCCTCGAATTCGGAGTGGTAGATGATGGCCGCGTGCAAATTGTCGAGGGCGTGGTAGTTCTGGTTCTCGATTTTGCCGACCACTTTTTCGGGCTTGCCGAAGTTGTTGGCGTTGGTCTTGAACGCGATGTAATTCCGCAGCACATCCCGCGTGGCCGCGCCGAACGAGGCCGTATTTCCTTGTAAATCAAACTTTTGCCGCTTGGCGGCCTGCGGGTTCGTGATGTCCCAGATGGCTACGTCCGCGCCCGCGCCCGCCAGTTGGAAGGTTGAGGCATCGTGGGTCAGCGTTTCGAGGTCGCGGAATTCGAGGAAATTCCCGGTGAGTTCGAGCCTGCGGCGCACGTTGATTTCGATGTAATCCAGCCAGCCCTCGCGCTGTTCGGACGCGAACGGGTAGTCGAGCCGCACCGCGATTTTGTTGCCTTTCGGCTGGAACGGCCCGGCAAGGATGACGTTCGAGGCGAACGTGGCTTCGGGGTCGCTGACTGCTACGCCGAAGATGGTGCGGGTGAACGCCGTGCCGTCCGCCGTCAGCGTGACCGACGTGTTCTGGCCGCTGCGCCCGGCGAACTCCGCCCGCAAACGCCCTGATTTTGAGGTGTTTACGCCTGTCCCGAAATCGAAATTGGCAGAGTAGTCCTTCTCTTTTGTCTGGAAAAAATAGTCGCCCCAGAAGCGTTTGCCGCTGCCCTGCGTGCTTTGGAAAAAGTCGAGCAGGTTCACTTTTTCTTCTTCCAGCCGCCGCACGTCGTCAAATTCTTGGCTGACAAAATTGCCCGCGCCGTCCACGGGGTTTTGCTCCGGCACCCGCGCGCCCGCGCCCGCGCTGACCTTCAAAAAGTAGTAGGCGTGCGTCTCGTACAAGTGCGGGCGGATGGTGATTTCCGGGTCGGTCGTCGAAGGCCGATACGTCCATGGCGCGGGGCCGACGGCGTAAAAAAGGATGTAATCCGAGGCATCGAATTTGCCGTCGTCCTCGCCCACGATTTGGATGGCATTTTCGAGCAAATCGTCTGCCCGCTCGAAGTCGGCGCGTTCGGGGAGCATTGCCCCGCCGTTGCCGTAGAGTTTGAGGGTGCGGGGGTCAATGGATTCCAAGTTGCTGATTTTCAAGTCGTTCTTCAAAAAATTGAAGTCCAACTTGTACATCCCCGACGCGGCCACACCGAATTTATAGACATCGCCGTCGGTCAAAACGGAGGTGTACGTTTTCGGGCCGCCCCGGTCGGCGGCGGCGGTCGGCGCGGTCGGCTCCGGCACGACGCGCACGGTCAGCGTGAAGCTCGTGGCCCGCTCGAAACCGGACCCGGCGCGACGCACGGGCACGAATTTGACCCAGCCGAAAAACTCGTTTTTCACCTGCGCCAACTCACTGGAAACCAAGGGATTGGCCGTCAGTTGGGCATCTTCTGGCGCGGCTTTTTTCGGGAAAGGCTCCCATGTCGCGGCGGTCAGTTCGGCCTCGATTTTGGCTTTGCCAGCCAGCTCGAACCGCTCCGCGAACACGGGCAGTGTCGGGAACGCTTCGCTTTGCAGGCAGCCCTCGACCGGCCAAACTTCGGTGACGCGCCCGGTGGCAGGGCTGGTGCGTTTGAACGGCTCGGCGGGCCAAGCGAGCGTTTTTTGGATGGTAAAAGTGCTCTGCGCGGCGAGGGCCAGCGCGGCAAATGCGAACAGGAAGGTGAGTCGGATTTTCATATCAAAAAATCAGGGATGAGGAACGAGGGATGAGGAACGGCGGCGATAAAAATGGGTGCAAATATTTGACTTTCAAGCATTTGCAAGCCATTCCTCATCCCTCGTTCCTCATCCTTGCCACTTGGCGCGGCAGCCCCGTGAAAGGTTGTCTTTCCAAAAACGCTTTTTGGGCGGATGGGTTTGGGTTGGCTAAGTTTTGACAAAACGGCAGCAAAGCGGGCAACCCCTGCGAGCGTCATTCGACGTGCAGCGATTGCGTGTGGAGCGTGCGCGGCTCGCGGTCGGGCCATCCAAAACTGCCCACAAGCATTGCCAACGCACTCGCGCCCAAGCCCCAAAGCAGGGCGGGCACTTCGGTTTCGAGCCAAGTGGCGCACAGCCAAACCACGATGCCGACAATCATGGACGCAATGGAACCCACCGCCGAAGCCCGCCGCCAGTACAGCCCGGCGATGAGCGGCACGAACAACGAGACGAGACTGATGGCCGAAGCCTCGCCGACCAGTTCGTAAATATTGTTCCGCAGCAGGGCCATGCCGCCCGTGACGGCAGCTACCGCCACGACGCACAAGCGCATGATTTTCAGGAGTTTATCGTCTGTCAAATGTTTGAAAAGCGGGCGCAGCAGGTTTTCGCCCAGCACCGTCGCGGGCGCAAGCATGGCCCCACTGGCCGAGCTCAAAATGGCCGAAAGCAAGGCCCCGAAAAACATGATTTGCATGAGCAAATTGCCATGCGCGAGCACCATCGTGGGCAGCACCAGCTGTTTGTCGTCGGTCTCCAAAAGTTCGGGGTAGAGCATCTTGCCGCAGTAGCAAATGATGATGGGCAAAAACGCCACGCTCAGGTACATCCCCGCCGAAAGGTAGCAGGCGCGGACGGAGGTACGCTCCGATTTGGCGGCCATAACTCGTTGAAAAACATCTTGTTGCGGGATGCTGCCCAGCCCGATGGTTATCCAAGCGGCCACCCAATGTACCCATTCCATCGGCTCCGGGTCGGGGAAAAACTGGAAAAAGCCCGGCGGCGCGGCAGCGGCCATCGGCTCGATGCCGCCGACTTTGATGACCATGTCCACCGCCAGCACCAACAGCCCGACCACGATGGCAATCGTCTGCACAAAATCCGTGATGGACACCGACCACATCCCGCCGATGTAGGTGTAAAAAAGCACCAGCACCGTGCAAAGCAGCACGCCCCACTCGCGCTCCAACCCGCACACACTGTGCAGGATGATGGCCATCGCCACGAGCTGCGCGGCAATCCAACCGAAGTACGAGGGAATCATGAACACCGCCGACACCCACTCCGATGTCTTGCCGAAGCGTTGGCGGAAGAAGTCGTTGAAGGTGAACAGGTTGAGTTTGTACAAAGGCTTGGCAATCAGAAGCCCAGCCAAGAACAGGCACAAGGCAGCCCCGAACGGGTCTTCGATGATGCCCAGCAGGCCGTTTTCGACAAATTCCGACGACGCGCCCATCACCGTCTCCGAGCCGAACCATGTGGCAAAAAGGGCACAGGCCGCCATGAAAAGCGGGAGCCGTTTGCCGGCGATGACAAAATCGGCGGTGGATTGCACCCGCCGCGAAGCCCACCAGCCGATGGCCAGCGTGGCGAGCAAATACAAGACGATGAAAATGAGCAGCGTAGCGTGTTGCATTGGACAGGGGAAGCAGGCGGGCAAAAATAGGCATCGGCGCAACCCTCACTTCATCGCCGTGACGTAGTACATATCTATCATGCCTTTGTTTTTGGCGGCGATTTTGCCCCGGCTCTGCCATTCGAAATCGTACTTCGCCAGCCAGTAGGCCGTCTCGGAGACGTTGACTTTGCCGGGTTCGGAGTTTTGCTCCATGCGGGCGGCGATGTTCACGGTGTCGCCCCAGATGTCGTAGGCAAATTTCTTGGTGCCGACCACGCCCGCCACGACCGGCCCGGTGTGTATGCCGATGCGGGCCTCGAAGTAGGGCAAATTGCGGCTCATGCGCTCGGCTTTGAGGTGCAGGAGGAAATCTTGGATTTCGAGGGCGGCGCGCACCATGTCGGTCGGGCTGGCATTTTTGTCCGAAAGGCCGCTGGCGCACATATAAGCATCGCCGATGGTCTTGATTTTTTCGATTTGGTACTGCCCGATGATACGGTCGAAATTGGAGAAACAGTAGTCAATCTCCTCGACCAAAATCTCCGGGCTGAGCCGCTCGGAGACGGTGGTGAAGCCCTTGAAATCAATGAACATCACCGTCGCGTTTTCGTAATACTGCGGCCTGACCCGCGACTTGGTCTTCAATTCCTCGGCTACCGCCGGGGGCAGGATGTTGAGCAGCAAATTGTCGCTGCGGGATTTTTGCTCCTCGATTTGGGCATTTTTCTGGGCCAATTCGTTGGCGGTGCGCTTTTTGGCGAGGTAGCGGATGAAAAACAGCACGGCCAACACCAGCACGAAGGCCGCGACGAGCATCGTCAGGTTTCGGATGTTCTCGCTTGCTTGCTTGTCCAATTCGGCTTGGGCAGCCAGTTTTTTTTGGGTTTCGAGTTCTTTTTCGCGTTTGGCGAGCATGAGCGAATCGGCTATCTGGTCTTTCGTCAGGTTCAGCACAAGGGCCTCTTTCCGGCGGATGAGCGAGTCGGCGCGTTGTTTTTGCTCGCTCACTTGGGCGAGTTCCTCCGATTTTTTGCCCAGCTCGGACTCGGTCTGTTCGCGGGCTTCTTTGAGCGCGGACTCGGTTTGGCGGTAGTTGGTTTCGAGCAGTTCGGTGCGGCCGGTGGCTTGGGCGAGTTGTTCGCGGAGCTGGCGGTTGTCGGCTTCGAGGGCGGAGACTTGGTTTTCGAGGCGAGCGCGGTAGGGGTCGTTACCGACAGAGGAGCCGCCTGTTTTGCCACCGCGCAGGAGCGTGACGGCCTCTTGGCTCCACTTGTAGGCATCGCGGTAGTTGCCGCTTTTGGTGGCGACGTCCTGCAATTTGCCCAGCGCGTCGAGCGCGGCATCGTTCATGCCGTAGCTTTTGGCGAGGGTGTATGCCCGGTTGAATCGCGCGTTGGCCTCGGCGGTGCTGCGTTTGCGCCAGTGGCCCTCCGCGCTAAGCATCACCGCGCCCACTTCGCGGCGGTTGTCCTTCAATTCGGAGGCCAGCAAGCTGGCGCGGTGGGCATAGTCGGCAGCTTTGGCGGGATTGGAACCGAGCAGTTTTTCGGCCAATGTGTAGCTCAGCGTGAGGCGTTCGGCCTTGGGCGTGGCGGCGCGGTTGAGTTTCGCCTCCATTTCGGCGATGGACTGGCCGCAAAGCAGCGCAGGCAGGAAAAAGGCGGGCAACAACAGGGCGAGGATTGTCTTCATATCATGGCAAAGGTAGATAAGTAGTGGTGAGTGATGAACGATGAGTGATAAGTCGTGCAACTTTTTGAAGGTCAGCAAGTTGCGTAATTTCACATAAGAACCCGGCCTCAATGGGTTAGATATTGGGCGCACTGCGCGGCTGTTTTCTCCCGTCGGCCAAATGCCAGAAACCGCTACTTTTGAGTGCTCTTACCACTTCACCACCACCATCCAAAACTGTGCGAATAAAACCATTTCAGGCACTTTACCCCAATTTCGACTTTGTGGCCTCGTCCGATGTGTTCTGCGAGGAGGCCAAGAACAAGTACCGCGAGTTCCGCACGAGCGGTTTTTTCGAGCAAACGCCCGGCGCGGCCTTTTATATCTACCAAATCGAAACGCCGCAGCGCACCCACACCGGGCTGGTTACGCTCAACGACGTGCGGGATTTTTTCGACGGCAAAATCAAGAAGCACGAAAAGACGCTCTCCGAAAAAGAGCAGCAGCAGATGCAACTTTTCATGCGCTGGAACGCCATCCTCAAACCCGTGCTGCTCACCCACGCGCCTGTGCCCGAAATCATCCGCTGGCTCCACGCCTACGCCCACGCGCACCCGCCGATGATTGAGACTTTTTTTGAAAAGGATGTGCAGACCCACCGCATCTGGGCCGTCAGTCGCCCGGAAGATGTGCAGCATTTGCAGGCACTTTTCGCCCGCCACGTCAACGACACCTACATCGCCGACGGCCACCACCGCACCACCACCATCGCCCTGCTCCACGAGCGGCGGCGCGACAAAAGCCCGGAGTACGATTTCGACAACCTGTTCGTCGCGTTTTTTGCCGCCGACCAGCTCGACATCTTGGATTACAACCGCGTCGTCGAGGGCCTCAAAGACGTGAGCCTGACGCATTTTGTGGTCAAACTCTCCAAAATCTTCGACCTCGAAGTGCTGTCCAAGCCCACCAAACCCAGCCGGAAACACGAAATCACGATGTTCCTCCAAAAAGAGTGGTTCCGCCTGCGCTGGAAAAAATCCGTGCTCGCCCGCCAGCCCAAAGACCATGTGGCACTGGATGCCACGATGCTCAACGAACTGGTTTTCAGCGAGATATTCGGCATCCACGATGTGCGGACGGACACCCGCATCACCTACGTTGAGGGCGCGAAAGGCTTGGACGGCGTGCGCCGCGTCGCCAATGCCGACGACAACCGTATCGGTTTCGTGCTATTCCCCGTGCTTTTCCCCGACCTGATGCGCATGGCAGACCTCGGCGAAAGCCTGCCGCCGAAAAGCACCTACTTCGAGCCGCGCCTGCGCAGCGGCCTACTGGTAAAAACCTTGAAAGAAGAATGACCTCGCCCGTTTTTCCGGGCAAACACAAACCCAAAACCGCCGAACACAAACCCACGCTTGAGCAAGCTGGACTGGGCAGGGATTTTCGTGGCAACAAAATCAAACTGCCGCCATGAAAAACGCGCTCCTGCTTTTTAGCCTCCTGATTTTCAATGGATTGCCTGTTCAGGCAGCCACTTGGTACGTCGCCACGACGGGCAATGACAACAACGCCGGCACGCTTGCCTCGCCATTCAAGACCTTGCGAAAAGCCATCGAGGAAGCCTCTCCGGGCGATGTCATCGAGTTGCGCGGCGGCAACTATGTCTCCGACGAAATCCGTGTCAACAAAAGCAACCTCACCATCCGCAGTTACCCCGGCGAATGGGCCGTCATCATCGCCCCTACCAATGACGAAGACATCGCCTCCTGCATCTGGTACAACGAGCCGGACGTGACCGGCGGCACCCTCGAACGCCTCGAAATCGTGGGAGGCTATTATTACGGCCTCAGCTTCGAGACCAACTGGGACTGGGGCCTGCCCACCAAAAAAGGCGTGAGCAACATCACCGTGCGGCAATGCAAAATCCATGACACAGGCCGCGACTGCATCAAAATCAAGCCCGCCTGCAACAACATCCACATCCTTTCTTGCGAACTGTACAACAGCGGCATCGGCATCTCCAACGCGCCCGCCAACGGAGGCCCGAACGCCGAGGGCATCGACAACGTGAACGGCGACGGCATGCTGGTAAGCAACTGCTACATCCACCACATCAGCACGACGGGTGTGTACGCCAAGGGCGGTGCAAAGGATTGCATCATCGAGGAAAACCTGATTTACAGCACGTTCGAGGCGGGTATCCTGCTCGGTTTTTACACCGACGCAGAGTTTTTTGACCAAGACGGCACCAACCCCGATTTCTACGAATGTCAATACAGCCTGGCCCGGAACAACATCGTGTACAACACAGGTGGCGCAGGCATCGGCTTTTTCGCGGCCCGCAATTGCACAGCCTACCATAACACCGTCATAACGGCCTCTGCCGATTTCCACGCGCCGCTCTACTGCTCGCCCGGCGAAATCTGGATTGACAACAACACGACCCTCACGCCGCCCTGCTTCAACATCCAAGCGTTCAACAACATCTTCGTGGACCAAAGCGGCACGGGCGACGAGGATTACACCCTGCAAATCCGAGAGGGTGCGCTCGCCGGCACCAACCTGATTGACCACAATCTCTACCGGAAAACCAACGGCGCGGCCAAGTTCGACGACGGCGTGAGCTGGCCCGCGCTCACCTTCGCGCAATGGAAAACCCAGTCCGGTTTTGATGCCAACAGCTTGGAAACCAACCCTTTGCTCGACAACAACCTCCACCTCCAATCCGGCAGCCCGGCCATCGGCGCGGGCAAAAACTCCCCCGCCGTGCGCGACTATGATGCTTTGCCACGCAGCGGGATGCCCGACATGGGCGCGGACGAATTCGATAATGGAGCTGCGCTACAAGTGCCGCCGCCGAGCGGTACCATCGGCACAGGGGCCAATGCTGGGTCGGTCGCAGCGCATGATGTTTTTGGCAACCCGGGCGTGTCGGTTTCGCCCAATCCGGCCAGCCAGAAAATCTGCGTTTCGACAAACATGGAAGGCCCGACACTACTGACGCTCTATGACCAATCTGGCCGACTCATCCGGCAATCTATCGGTCTGACAATAGATGTTGCAGACCTACCGACAGGTATCCATTATCTCCACATCAAAATAGGGGAGACCGAGGCCACTCAGCCAGTCATGATTTTCAATTAAACAATAGACCACACATCCAAAAACTTTACAAGCCATGAATAAAATCATCATCAGAGCCAGCATTTTTCTATCAATCTTCTTCTTCGCCTCTGCCAGTATGTGCAACAAGGAAGAGCCAAATTCACAGCCCGAATACACCTCTTTGGTGGGCTATTGGAAACTGAAAGGCGGGAACTCATTCGCCGTAAAAGACAACGGCGAACAGATTATCACCGCCACACTCAAAGAAGGCGTGTTCGCAAACGAGTTTTTCGCCGACGGCAACATGATAGGCCACGACCTGACCGGCAGCTTGCCCTCGGAAAAAGGGACTTGGAAATTGGAGGTGCAAAAATTAGACGACAAAGACATTGAAGAGGGTACTCTTTCAATATACACAGACTATTCCAAAGAAAACGCCGGGACATTATTCATTGATGCTGACGGCTCTATCAAATACAGCATCTCCACGATAAACAACCCAAGCCAGGGCGGGAAGCCTCATATGTACCTGACCACCAAGCGATATGAAGTATATCCTTACAAAGAAAACTGGGTCTATTACATCTACGAAAAACAATAAAGCCGCCCGACAAAAGCAATGGCTTATTCTTCCAAAATAAAACTATTCATCGTTGGGCTGATAGCTGTGGCAGTGCTGGGTAGGGTCGCGTGTTTTTTCGCCAATAAAAAATACGACACCCTGCGCCGCCCCTGGGCCTACTCCGACGACCCAACCCAACCCTTGCTCGTGGGCAGATGGCAAGGCTCCGTCACCGCCCCCGACAACATCGTCCATAAAGTGGACATGGAGATTTTCGAGCCGACGAGCGACGCGGAACGCTGGAAACGGCTCTCCCAACGACGCATCAAGCGGGACAGGAGCAGCCGTACTTTTTTCGATGGCGTGGCCGTACTCGAAACCAATGGCCGCCGCGACACCTGCGAACTTTGGGGCGGGCTGGACGCGCCCGACGGCCATGCCATCCACTTCCAACTGCGCCCGCTTCACGATGTCCGCCCGCCGGGCTTTAATCTCAACCTGCTGGAAGGCGAATGGCAGGGGCACACCCTCGAACTTGCCGCGACTTTCGCTTTTTTCAGGCCCGACGGCAGTAGCTATTCCGATAGCGCAGACCCACGATACGAACAAAAAGGGCGGCTCCCGATGAACCGTAGCCCCAAATAACCACAGATTTGTGCCTGTTCTGGTCCCGCAGGAATCACTTCGCAGTTGCAGGCACTGCGCGGCTATCCACAGAAAATTGATGCCCATGCGCCTGTTCGCCTTGTTGCTCTTTTTGACCACTGCCGGGCGGGCGCAGCAGCCGCTTTTTTTCCGCCAATTCACCGAGCGCGACGGCCTGAGCAGCCCGCGCACGACCTGCATCCTCCGCGACCGGCAGGGCTTTTTGTGGGTCGGCACGGAGTACGGTTTGAACCGCTACGACGGGCGCAGTTTTCGCCACTTTTTGCCCGATGCCAGCCAAGCCGACCGCACCGTCAGCAACGAGTTCATCAGCGCGATGGCGCAGGACAGCGCGGGTTTTCTGTGGATTGCCACGCGCAAGGGCCTGAACCGATACGACCCTTCCAACGGGCGTTTCCAAACTTGGCAAAGCACCGGGCGAGACGACGGCTCCCTCCCCAACTCCTTGATAAACAGCCTCTTGTTGGATGCCGACAACACGCTTTGGCTGGCCTGCGACAACCGGGATTTGACACGCATGGACACCCGCACGGGCACGTTCGCCACCTTTCCGTGGAAAAAAACAGCCGAGCGAGTGCTGCCCCAAAAAGCCAAGCAAGCCTACAAAACCATCTATTCCATCCATCAAAAATCGGGCGACGAGCTGCTGCTGAACACCAACATGGGCTGCTTCGTCTTCCACAAAAAGCGCCAGACGTTCGATTTTTTCCCGCTCGATAGCACCAATTTGCCGAAGGCCACGCCCAGCACGGCCTGCCCCGAAAGGATGTACCTACCGTCGTGGGATTTGGATGTGCTGCGGCTCGACCCCTGCACGGGGCAATGGGCGCGGGCTTTTTTGCCCATCGAAAAATCCGCGACAGGCGGCCAACGCCATGTGTTCGCGGTGGAAAAAAACGGCGACAAATACTGGGTGATGGCCGAAAAGGGCCTGTTCATCATCGACCCTCGAACCGAGCAATTGGAGGCCGTCGTGCCCAGCCCGCAAAACAACTATTCCGCGCCAACGGGTTCATTGTCAAGTTTTTACAAAGAACCGGACGGCACGGTCTGGCTCGGCGGCGAGCGTGGTTTTTGGCAAATTGCACCCTCCGCGCAGCAGTTCGGGTTCGTGCCGCTCCTGCCCGAAAACACCCCTTCGATTTACAATCGTTTCAGCCGTTTCCTCGATGCAGCGGACGGCGGGCGGCGGTTCATCACGGATTTTTACGAGGGTCGGCTTTGGGTCATGGAGCGCGGCAAGTGCCTGAAAATCATGGACTTGCAGGGCTTGGCGGGCATCCTGCACCGCGACCGGCGGGGTGGCGTTTGGGTTTCGGGCGGCAAAAAAATCTTTCGCTTGGACGAAAAAACGCTCGCGCTCAGTCCCTTCCCCGTGCCCGAAAACATGCTCGATGCCTCGTTGACATCTTTTTTCTGCGACATGGCCGAAGACGCAGCGGGCAACCTGTGGTTCGGGAACAACAAAGAGGGCCTGCTGATTTTCAACCCAGCCACCCAAACTTGGCGGAAACCGGGCGAAGCCGAGGGCTTCATCTCGCAAAGCCCCAGCTGCCTGCTCGCCGACCCGGCCCGCAAAACCGTCTGGATTGGCACCGAAGATTACGGGCTGTTCCGCTTCGACGAACCGTCGGGCCAGTTCAAACTGTACCGCCCCGACGAGGCCGCGCCCGAAAGCTCGCTCGGCGCGTACATAGTCTATGGCCTCTGCCGCGACGGGCAGGGCAACATCTGGGCGGCCACCGACCCCGGCGGCGTATCGCGGTTCGATTACGACGCGCCGCCCGGCCAAGCATTCACGACGCTGAACACCCAAAACGGCCTGCCCTCCAACCAAGCGACCTCCGTTTTGAGCGACCAAAACGGCAACGTGTGGGTCGGCACGACCAAAGGACTGGCTTGGGTGGATGCCCGCTCGCTGCGGCTGCGCAGCTGGAGCCGTCACAGCGGCCTGCGCAACGAAGCGATTGACCTGCCGCTGAACCCCGGCGCGGCGGGCGAAGTCATCATCGGCGGGAAAACAGGCTACGAAAGTTTTTTCCCCGACAGCCTTTTGGCCGAAGCTCACGACCCGCGTGTGCTGCTCACTTCGTTCAAAGTGTTCGACCAAGAACGGCTCAACACATTGAATCTGAACGATTTGCAGCGCACAAGCCTGACTTGGGAGGAAAATTTTTTCACCTTCGATTTTGCGTCGGCCAACTTTTCGCGGCCCGAAAAAAACGAGTACGCCGCCCGGCTCATCGGCTTCGACCGCGATTGGCAGATGCTCGGCTCGCGCCGCTCGGTGTCGTACACCAATGTGCCGCCGGGCGCGTACATTTTGGAAGTGAAAACCGGGCGTGAAGGACTGTGGAACGAGCCGGGTTTGCGGCTCGAAATCGAAATTTTGCCACCGTTTTGGGCGACATGGTGGTTCCGGGCACTGATGTTTTTGACATTGGCCGGGGCGGTTTTTGGAGCCTATAAATACCGAATCGCACAAATCCGCCGCGAGGAAAGCTTGAAAACGGCCTTTCAAAAACGCATCGCCGAGGTGGAAATGACCGCGCTGCGAGCGCAGATGAACCCGCACTTTGTGTTCAATTGCCTCAACTCCATCAACCGTTTCATCCTCGTCAACGAGCCGGAATCCGCATCGGTTTATCTGACCAAGTTCTCGCGGCTCATCCGCCTGATTTTGGACAATTCGCGCTCCGAAAAAGTGCCGCTCGACCGTGAATTGGACGCGCTTCGGCTTTACATCGAAATGGAGGCCATGCGGTTTGCCGACCGCTTCGCGCATGAAATTTGGGTCAGCCCCGACCTGCAACCCGAACACATCGAAGTGCCGCCGCTGCTCATCCAGCCATTTGTCGAAAACGCTATCTGGCACGGGCTGATGCACAAAAAAGCACCGGGCAAACTTTCCGTGCGCGTGTTCGCCGAAGGCCAAACGCTCTGTTTTGAAATCGAGGACGACGGCATCGGGCGCGCAAAAGCCCGTGCGCTGCGGAGCAAGTCCGCACAAGCACACAAGTCGCACGGCATGAGCGTGACCGCCGAACGCATCCAAGTCATCAACCAACTGTACGGCTCCAACGCCTCGGTCGAAGTGGAGGATTTGGCCAATGCCGATGGCTCGGCAGCGGGGACGCGGGTGCGGGTAAGGCTGGGATGAGGGTGAGGGCGGTATTGAGTCAAAAGACTAACTTTGTCGGCAAAAATCACAGCCTATGTCCAGAGCAGAAAGACAGACCGCAATCAGCACCCAAGAATTTTTGAACGGTGCTATAAAGTTGAAAATCAACGAATTGGAGGCTTTCGTCAGAGAGCTGAACGGGCTAATTTTCAGGAAAAAAACAGCGGACAGCCTCTACCGCCAAAAAGAGTTGCTGCGGCTTATCAACCAAACTGTGCTCCCATCCGAGAAGCACGAACGCTACATAGAACTGAGCGAGCGGCTCGAATCAGAAACGATTTCCGAAACCGAAAGACAGGAGTTCCTCCAATTGGCCGAAGAAGACGCAACGCTACGCAACCAACGGGTCGGCATGCTCATCGAACTTGCCCAGCTTCGCAACCTCTCGCTCGCTGCGTTGATGGAGGAAATGGGCCTTACCCCTCCCGGCCGTGGCTAAATCAAACATCCCGGCAGCAGTCCAAGAATTGGTCAGACAAAGGGCACACGGCTATTGCGAATACTGCATGGCTCCGTCGGGGTTCTCGCCCGATTCGTTCCATTTTGACCATATCCTACCGCTCAGTGTCGGTGGAGGTTCAGACCCATCCAACCTTGCCTTTACCGACGGGGGCTGCAATGGCCACAAACACAAGAAAACCCACCATTTCGACCCACTTACCCATCAATACGTCCGGCTTTTTCACCCCCGGCTGGATAGTTGGCGGACACATTTTGAATGGAGCGAAGACGAGACACTCATCATCGGCCTCACAGCCATAGGGCGCGCCACCGTTGATTCGTTGCACATGAATCGGGAAAGCAATGTCAACCTTCGTCGCTTGCTGATTTCAGCAGGACTTCATCCGCCCAAAATATATCCGGGGGAATAAGCACGACCGCCAATCGGACGAGTCGGTGGCAAAAATTTTCTCGATTTTAAAAAACAAATCGTGTCTAATTTTGTCGCCAAAATCCGTCGCCCATGCCCAAAAAGGAACTTTCCAAAAACATCGAGCGCGACCCCTCGCAACCCTTCCTGCGCGGGCGCGGGGCACAGATAAATCCCGTCTCGAAATTCGAGGCAATGCAGCGCGACGAACAGCCTGTGGACTGGGCCATGCACCGCGAAGACTGGGAAACGCCCGACCTGAAAACCGAATACCTCGACACCCATCCGAAGACCATTCTCAACAAAGTCGAGAGCGCGGACATCCCGGCAGGCTGGTCTTTGAACCCCTACCAAGGCTGCGAACACGGCTGTGTTTATTGCTACGCCCGCAACACGCACCCCTATTGGGGCTACTCCGCTGGGCTGGATTTTGAGCAAAAAATCTTGGTCAAACACGAGGCCGCGCAACTGCTCGAAAAGGAATTGCAAAAGAAAACTTGGCGCGCCGCGCCGGTCATGTTCGCGGGCAACACCGACGTTTACCAGCCCGCCGAACGCCAGTTCCGCATCACCCGCGCCTGCCTCGAAGTGTTCTGGAAATACCGCCACCCGGTCAGCGTAATCACCAAAAATGCATTGATTTTGAGGGACTTGGACATCTTGAAAAACCTCGCCAGCGAGCGGCTCGTCCACGTTGCCATCAGCATCACAACGCTCAATGAGGAGTTGCGTCAGTTCCTCGAACCCCGCACAGCCTCCGTGCGCCAGCGGCTCAAAATCGTGCAAACGCTCGCCGAGGCGGGCATCCCGGTCTTCGTCATGCAGGCCCCCATCATCCCCGGATTGAACGACCACGAAATTTTTGAAATGGCAAAAACAACCGCCGCGCTCGGCGCCCTCGGCATGGGCTACACGATGGTCAGGCTGAACGACGACGTGGGCATCATTTTCGAGGATTGGATCCGGCGCACCATGCCCGCTCGCGCCGAAAAAGTGCTGAACAAAATCCGCGAGGCGCACGGCGGCCAGCTCTCCGATTACCGCGCCGGGGTGCGGATGCGCGGCGAAGGCAAGCTGGCCGAGCTCATCCGCGACCAGTTCCGCATCGCCCGCGAGCGTTTTTTTGCAGGCCGTAAAATGCCGGCATACAACTTGGATTTGCACGAGATGCACAAATCTCCACAACTCAAATTGTTTTGAAATTTGAGTCAAATCTTGGCCCTGCCCCGGCAAGTGGCGGCGCACTTTTTTCAAAACAAACAGCCCTCGCTGGAATTTTCCGCCGAGGGCAGTTTGTTACTTGCGCTCCGTTTCGGGCCACTCAAAACCCGAAAACCGCAACGCAAAACTTCGCATGACAGGAACCGTCATCAAATCCACCGGCAATTGGTACAGTGTCCGGCTCGACGAAGGCGAGACGTGGCAGTGCCGCATCGTCGGCAAATTCCGGCTCGACGACGTGCCGCTCACCAACCCCGTTGCCGTCGGCGACCGCGTGGAAGTGCAGCCCGAAAGCACGGGGCAAGGCATGATAAAAAAGATTTTGCCGCGCCAGAACTACGTCGTGCGCCAGTCGCCGCGCCGCAAGCACGACCTGCACCTGCTGGCCTCCAACATTGACCAAGCGGTGCTCATTGTCACCGTCGTGCAGCCCAGCGTGAAGCCCGGCTTCATTGACCGTTTTTTGCTGATGACCGAGCCGCACGAAATCCCCGTGACCATCGTGTTCAACAAAGGCGACCTCTGCGACGCAGAGGACGTGGCCCTGTTTTTCGAGATGAAAGGGATTTACGAAAAAATCGGCTACGGCGTGCTCGCCACCTCGGTCGTGGAGCGGCGCGGGCTGGGGGCTTTCCGCGATTTGTTGGCAGGCAAAACAACCCTGCTTTCCGGCCAATCGGGCGTGGGCAAAAGCAGCCTCGTCAACGCCATCCAGCCGCAACTGGAACTGCGGACGGGCGAAATCAGCGATTACTCCGGCAAAGGCCAGCACACGACGACATTTGCCGAGATGTTCGAGCTCGATTTTGGCGGGCGCATCATTGACACGCCGGGCATCAAAACGCTGGCTTTCAACAACAAAGACCCGCAAAACGTGGCCCATTCGTTCCGCGAGTTTTTCCGCTTGTCGGACGATTGCAAGTTTGGCAGCAACTGCCTGCACCGCAAGGAACCCGGCTGCGCCGTCCGGGCCGCCGCCGAATCGGGCGAGGTCAGCCCGGTGCGCTACTCGAATTACCTGCAAATTTTGGAGGAGGTCGAAGACCAGAACTACTGGGAACGCTGGAAGGAGTTTTGAGCCTTTTTGATTTGTTGATTCGGTGATTCGGTGATTCGGTGATTTGTTGATTCGGTGATTTGATAACCACATCACCCAATCGCCAAACCAGTGTTCCAATCCCCCCACGCGGGCAACAATTTTCACCCAACAATTATCAATCAAGCGAGGGCGCGCCATCTTTGCAAAAACTTTCCTCCGACGCGCCATGACGACTTTCCTGCTCAAAGACATCCTCGAAATCGAACGGCAGCAACTCCTGCTGCGCCGCCAAAAACTCGGCCTCGAAAACGCCGACGCAAAACCGGACGAGGCCAACTGGTTCGGCATCGCGCTTTCGGGCGGCGGCATCCGCTCGGCGACCATCAATTTGGGTTTCCTGAAAACGCTCAACCGCTTCGGCATCCTCCGCAGGGCCGACTACTTGAGCACCGTTTCGGGCGGCGGCTACACGCACTCGTACATCCAAGCCACGCTGAAAGAGACAGGCGACTTCGGCAAACTTTTCACCGACGAGCACACGGCGGCTTTCCGGGCGCACGGCGAGTACATGATTCCGGGGCAGGGCTTCGGCAAATACGGCAACGCTTTCCTGCTGACGGTGGCCTTCGTGGTGAGCTGGCTGATGAGTTTGGTTAGCCCGGTGGTGGTCGGGGGCATCCTGTTTTATTTGTACAAAATCGGGGCGTGGCTCATCGGCGAAAACACGTTGGCCGATTCCTATGTGCCTGACAATGAGCGTATTTTGAACTATGGGATGTGTTTGGTGGGCGGCATTTTTGTGCTGCATTTCGTGGCGAACATCCTCCTGAATTTCAGCCTCGGCGTGTCCAAATTGTTCAACAAAATAGAGGCAGTGCTGGCGACGGTGGGTATCGGCATCTACGTTTGGATATTGGTCTGGGGCTACGAAGGCGTGGAGCAAAACAACCCCAGCCAACTGCTCGATTATGCCATCAACGCCGTGCTGTTGTTCATCATCGGTTTTTTTGTCAATCCCAACGCGCTCAGTTTTCACCGGTACTACCGCAAACAACTGGCCGACCTCTACCTGAAATTTGCCAAAGGCCACGACAACATCCCACTCAAAGACGTTTTCAATGCCACGAGCGACCGGCCCAAAGACTACATCGCGCCCTACCCGCTCATCAATACCTGCCTCAACTTGCAAAACCCGGGCGGCGACGAGAAATTCAAGGGCACCAAAGCCAGCGATTATTTCCTGCTCAGCCCGCTGTTTTGCGGCTCCAAACTGACCGATTACGTCCGCACCCAACACTACCGCGACTACCGCAACATGACGCTGCCCGCTGCTGTCACCATCAGCGCGGCCGCCGTCAACCCCGGCATGGGCATCTATTCCAATAAAATGTTGAGCGTGATGATGACGGTGTTCAACGCCCGGCTCGGTTTCTGGATTTCCAACCCGCTGAAACTCAAAAAATCCCGCGCCATCGTCTGGTGGCCGGTCTATTTTTTCAAAGAATTGCTGGGCCGCATCGGCACCAACAACAAAATGGTCAACATCTCCGACGGCGGCCATATCGAAAACCTCGGTGCCTACGAGCTGCTGCGCCGGGGCTGTCGGCTCATCGTTGCCTTCGACGCAGGCGAGGACAAGATTTACTCGTTTTTCGACCTCAACAACCTCATCATCCGTGCCCGCAACGAGCTGGGCCTCGAAATCCGTTTCCGCGACGGCCACCAGCCCGAATCGGTCATCCGCCCCGAACCTTCGCGGGTCTATTCCAAGCAACGCTACGCCATCGCCGACATTTACCAATGGTGGGAAGACTGCAAAACCCTCGACACGGAGGGCAACCAAGTCTCGAACATCCGCAACTTCGACCCGCCGAAAAAGGTCGGCACCTTCGTCTATGTCAAATCCAGCGTGACTGCCCCGACGGGCAAACCAGACCTCGACCCGAAGGCCGACCCGTTGAAATACGGGACGTACAAATACAAAATCTATCACCCCGATTTCCCGCACGAACCCACGAGCGACCAGTTTTTTGACGAAATTCAATGGGAATCGTACTACCAACTGGGCCAATTCATCGGTGCCGATGTGCTGGGCGCACCCAACCCGAGCAAATTCGACACCGCTGCCGCGCCCGATTTTTCGGTCAAACAACTCATCGAATACTTCGACGACCCGGCGCATTTCCCGCTGTTCGATGCCGCCGCAGCCCGCGCCGCCGCGCCGCCCGACAACGAGTACGAAACCTTCCGGGAACCAGCCGCTGGCGCAGAACCGCCCGCCGCCGCTGCCGAGCCCCCCAAAGCAGAGGCAGAATACCGGATGTAAGGTTAAAGAGAGGAGTCGTGGGGTATTTGTTTGGGGGGGGGGGGGGGCGCCGGGCGGGGGGGGGGCC
>JBKBIC010000067.1:0-1806 GCA_046299435.1 Saprospiraceae bacterium | reverse complement strand
ACCCCGGCACCTTTAACAAACCGGCCCGCACCGCGCCCCCCCCCCCCCCCCCCCCCCCCCCGCCCCCCCGCTTCAACTTTTCCGCCCTCAACTTTTCCTCTCTTGAACTTTTTCAACTTCACTCATTCAGCGACCAATCGTAGTCCTTGAATTTGATGACCGCGTTGGCTTTGAGTTGGGCTTTTGAAAACTGGTTCAGGTATTTCCGCAGGTCGCCGAAATCGGCAGCGTACCACTCGAAAATCTTGCTGACAGAAGCCTTGCTCGCGCTGATTTGGTTGAATTTCGGGTCGCTGATGAACGCTTTTGTCCGCTCGTCGAGCAAGGTGTTCAGGCCCTCTTCCTCGAAAGCGCGGTTGAGGAGCGGCGGGCAGGATTTGGCCGCGCAGTTGATGGCGAAGTGGATGCGAGCGTCTTTGAATCGCGGGCGCAGGATGTCGTTTTCGATTTGGTTGAGGCTGTATTTTTTGCCGCCGAGCATGATGCGCTGCACGTCCCACGTTTTGCCGCCGTCCAATTTTTGGATGCTGCCGAGCGGGTAGTGGTCGGCTATCAGCTTGACAGTGAACGCATTATAGGCGTTGAGCCAGTAGGCCATTTCGCGCTCGCGTGTCCAATCGTCTTGTGGTGTGTTCTCGGCGAGGGTTTTCAAGTAGGCATCCAACGCGGCTTTGTCGGCCTGAAAACCTTTGTAATTGACTGCGCCTGTCGCGCTGACGTGCTTTTGCAGGAGCAGGTTCCAAGCCGTGTGTTCGGGCTTTGGGACAGCGGAAATTTCGGTCGGTTGGGTCGCTGCAAATTGGGCGAACAGCAGGGCATACAGAAAGTTAGTCATGGCAAAAGTGGTTTATGGTTGTGAACATGGCACGAACGCATCGGGCAGGTGCCGGATTTTGTGAGCTTGTTTGAGCCTCCAATTTAGTCCCAACCGGGACACTCGCTACTTTTTTTGAGCCGTGCCCGCCCGCTCTTCCAGCACGTTGGGGTTCATCTGGAAAGCTTTGGCTTCCAGTTCTTTTGCCTTTGCGATGTCGCCCGCCGCGCCATAAGCGATGCCGAGGTCGTACCACGCGACGGCGTTTTCGGGCGCGAGCTCGGTCAGGCGGGTGAACCATCGGATGGCTTCCGCATGGTTGCGCGCCACCCCATTGGCCACACCGAGCAGCCGGAGCGTCTCGTTGTCGTCCGGGCGGAGTTTGACGGATTCGTTCAGGTAGCGGAGCGCAGTGGCGAGGTCGCCCTTTTTTTCGCCGTAAAATTTGCCGCCGTCGCGCAGGGCGATGGCGAGGTTCGTGGGGCCTTTGGGTTCGTTGGGGGCGATTTCGGTCACATACCTGAAATCCGCGATGGCCTTGTCGAATTCCTGCAAATGATAATACGAGATGCCCCGGTTGAGCAGCGCGTCTTTGTACGTCGGGTGGATTTCGAGGCATTTGCTCAGGTAATTCACCGATTTTCGGAACCACTCTGCGCGTTTGGCGGGGTCGGTCTCCTTTGTGCCGTTCGTGCAACACACGCCGCCGCAGGCGTTTTGGATCTTCGCGCTGCGCGACGAGGTTTCCAAATCGGTGAAAAACAACCGCTCGTCGTCGTACCAAGCCGGGTTGCGGAGCACGGTTTTCAACGAAAAAAGCGCGACCACCACGCCCAGCACGGCCAGCGGCGTTTTGATTTTTTGCAAATCAAAACCCTGCCCAGCCTCCGTCAAACGCATCAAAAACGCCGCGACAATGAGCACAAAACCCACCGACGGCATGAAGAGGAACCGTTCGCCCATGTTCGTGCCGATGGGGAAAACAAGGTTCG
>JBKBIC010000066.1:0-22124 GCA_046299435.1 Saprospiraceae bacterium | reverse complement strand
GTGCAAGGCGGCGAGCGTCACGCTCAACGCTTCCGGCACGGCCACGCTGCTGGCCCCGGCGGTGGACGGCGGCTCGTCGGACAACTGCACGGCTCCGGGCAGCCTGTCGCTGTCGGTCTCTCCCGACGTGTTCGGCTGCGCGGATGCGGGGCCGAACACCGTGACGCTGACGGTCACGGACGGCACGGGCCACTCCGGTCAGTGCACGGCCGTGGTGACGGTGGTGGACGCGCTGCACTTCACACAGGTGGCGGCCCCGGTGGCCACCGACGGCCTGGCGGGCGACCGGCTTGGTCACGGCGTTGGCCTTTGGGGCGGTGTGCTGGTTGCGGGCGCGCCGGACGACAAGGTGGGCACGCAGTCGAAGCAAGGCGCTGCGTACGTCTTTTTGCAGGACGCGGGCGGCACCGACAACTGGGGCCAGCTCAAGCAGGTCAAGGCCTCTGACGGGGCGGCGGTGGACTACTTCGGCAACGCGGTCTCGGTGGACGGCGGGCTTGCACTGGTCGGGGCGCACGGCGACAACGTGGGCGCGGCCACCGACGCAGGCTCGGCCTACATCTACGAGAAAGACCATTTGGGCCCGGACAACTGGGGCCAGCGGGCCAAGTTCGGGGCCGTCAACGGCGGCACCCCGGAGCCTGCGGCGTACGACTACTTTGGCAACGCTGTGTCGCTGCGGGGCGGCCGGGCGGTGGTCGGCGCGGCGAAGAAACAGGTGGGGCCGAACGCGGCGCAGGGGGCGGTTTACGTCCACGAAAAAGACGCGGGCGGCGCGAACGCCTGGGGCCACGTGAAAAAGCTGGTTGCCTCGGACGGCGGCGCGAACAACTTTTTCGGGCAATCGGTCGCACAATGGGGCGACGCGGTGCTGGTGGGCGCGAGCGGGAACCTGGGCAACCGGGGCGCGGCGTACCTGTTCGGGAAGGACACGGGCGGCGCGGGCAACTGGGGCCAGGGGCAAAAGCTGACGGCCTCCGACGCGGCGGTGGGCGACGGCTTCGGCACGAGCGTGTCGCTGACAAGCGGCCACGCGATCATCGGCGCGCCGAACAAGTCCACCTATGCCGGGGCGGCGTACATCTTCAAGAACGACGGGGGCAGTTGGTCTCAGGCGAAAAAGCTGGTCGCCTCCGACGGCGCGCCGGGCGACCGCTTCGGCACGTCGGTGTGGCTTTCGGGCGACCACGCCTATGTTTCGGCGGTCCAGGCCGGGGGCGCGGGGGCTGTGTACGTCTTCCACCGGGACGCGGGCGGCGCGGGCAACTGGGGCGAGGTCGGCAAGTACCAGCCGTCGGGCGGCAGTCCCGGCGAGCGTTTCGGGCACGCGCTGGCGGCCTCGGGCGACCGTGTCGCGCTGGGCGCGCCGCTGTCGGACGTGTCTGGCCGGGTTGACCAGGGCCGCGCGTACGTCCTCGACGGCGAGGACTGCGGCGGGCTGCCCCGCCTGCAGGCGGGCGAGCAACAGACGGCCACCGCCACGAAAAGGGCGCCGGCGCGCGGCCTCGCCCTGTCGGCCTACCCGAACCCCTTCGCCGACGAGTTGAGGGTGGAACTGGCCATCGAGGCGCAGGCCGTAGCGGGCACCCGCGTGGTGCTGGCCGATGCCACCGGGCGCCCGGTGGCGGAGGCCGAGTTTGCCGCCGGGCAGGCGTTCGCGGTGCTGCGCACCGCCGCCCTGCAGCCGGGCATGTACTTCGTGCAGGCGCGGACGAAGGCGGGCCTGCAGGTCGTGCCCGTCGCACTCGTCAGATGAGCAAAAGACACGGAAATTGAAAAGTCCCGTCCCTGCGCTTGCGGGGACGGGACTTGTTTTATGCGGAATTGCCCAATCCGCCCGGTTTTGGCAGTCATGAAACTCGTGCCAGTGCGACGCGACCCGGCGGCGAACCTTTGCCGCGCCCTTTTCAAAAACGTACCATTTGAAAATCAAAACCATCGTTGCGCTGCATCTTGCGGCTTGCCACTAAAATTACCTTCGCACTGTTTTCTGACTGTTCTTTGCGCTGTTCAAACGATGCGCGGGAAACAAATCCCGCCGTGCCCCAACTTTGAAAATTACCGCCTAAGTCTATGTAAATCAACAATTTATCACACATCATCAAAACAAGTAAATGAAGCAAACCACATTGTCCGCGTTGGCCTTCGCCTCGCTCCTGCTGCTCGCCCACTGCACCCAAAAAGCCCCCGACGCGCAACCCGAAAAGCTTGCCACCAGCCAAGCCGACATGGTGAAACGCGGCGAGTACCTCGTGACTATCGGCGGCTGCAATGACTGCCATTCGCCGAAAATCATGACCGACCAAGGCCCTGCGCCCGACCCAAAACGCATCCTTTCCGGCCACCCTGCGGACGAAGCTTTGCCGCCCATTACCGATAAAAAAATGATTGCGCCCGGCCAATGGTCGTTGTTCAGCCCAAGCCTGACGGCGGCGGTCGGCCCCTGGGGCACCTCGTTCGCGGCCAATCTTACGCCGGACGACACCGGCCTCGGTGCGTGGACGTTCGAGCAATTCAAAAAGGCCATGCGCGAGGGCAAATCGAAAGGTTTGGACGGCACCCGCCCGCTGTTGCCGCCGATGCCTTGGTTCAATTTTGTCAAGGCGACCGACGAGGATTTGCAGGCGATGTTTGCCTATCTCCAGTCGCTCCCGCCTGTGAAAAACACGGTGCCCAACCCCTTGCCGCCCAGTATTTGACCGGCAAATGGCGCATCGCATTCGGGCAGCGGAACCGCAGTTTGAACCGCAAGACGGCATTTTCAATGCACGAAGTACCGCACGATTTCGAGCACGTTGCCACGATAATCGGCCTTCACGATGACCTGTTCGCCGGGCACTCGGAGATAAAACCCATCGCGGGCGGGCAGAAGGTTGCGAAAAGTATCGTCGTCGAACGTGCGACCTTCGGGCAGCACCGATACGCCCGCCGCCACGCGGTTTTGGAAGCGCACGATGCTCAGTAGGTTGCCGACGGGATTGGCAAAAACGAAGGTCGCCGTGTTGCCCTGCTGCCCGTGCCGGAAGGCGATGCCGTTGGACTCGTTGAGCGGGAGGGTAGGCAAGTCGGCGGTTTTGCCAAGCGAGGTACTTTTTGCCAGCGCGACAAAACTTTGGGGCAGTTCGATGTCCGCGCCGATGCTCGTGTCGGTCTCGCCCGTTTCCATGAAAAGCAGGTTTTGCCGGGCAAATAGGGCAGTGGTACGGTTGCGCGAGCGGGCCAGTTCCGTCAAAACAGTCCGTGCTTCGCCCGTGCCGCCCGTTTGCAAGGCCAGCGCGACGGCGCGGGCGAGCTGCGCTTTTTCGTCCACTGGTTTTTTCCGGCGGGCATTTTTCGGGGCAAAAAATTCGCCCCAGAGGGCAAGGGCCTGCGCGGGGCGGTCGGCGAGGATTTCCGTGCAAACGAGGTTGATTTTGGCAGTGGCGTAGTCCGGGTCGTTGGCCAGTGCCTCGCGGAAGCACTCGGCGGCGCGTTCCAGTTTTTGGCGGCGCAGCGGATCGGTGGTGGCCTCCTGCCCACGCGACGACGCGGCGCGGTCGAGGCTGCTTTTCCAGTCGGCTTCGAGCGGCAGGAGGTAATTGTCGGTGCGCGGATTCCAGAAATCTTGCGCGGCGCGGACGTGGCACAGGCCGAGGTTGTTCAGCACCTCGCGCCCCCGGTAAAACTGCAAAATGTACTCATACCCGGCAGCGGCGACGCTGTGCTGCCCCAGCGCGAGGGCGTAGGTCGAGGCATCGAACACATCGAGCAAATTCTGGGCGATGGCGGCCACTTCGTCGGCAGCGGTCTTGCGCTCGGCGAGGCTTGGGTACGCGGCAAGTGTTTTGCCGACGAGCTCGTAGCGGGTGTAAATCTGCTCAATCAGCGGCGGCGCGATTTTCGGCGTGGCGGTGTAGCCGGCGAGAGCCGCATTGAAAATCCCGTGTATGTCCGCTGTTTTCTCGAAGCGCGTGGCGGCGGGAAATGCGCGGTCGTAAGCCAAAAAATTGGTGCGCTGCCGCCCGTCGCGGTTGGCCGATTGGAAGGCGTGCGCCAGCTCGTGGCCGATGACGAAGGCCAATGCGGCGAGCGAATCGCGCCCGAATGCCCGGCAGATTTGGTACGCTTTCTCGTCCAAGAAAATGGTGTTCTTGCTGGGGTTGTAGGCCGCCACCTTGCGGTTTTCGGCGGTGAGGCGCAGGGCGGGTTTGGTCACGCGGCGGTTTCCGGCGGTGGCGTAGAGTTTGTCGAGGACGCGCTCGGCGGCTTCTTGGGGCGTGTCTTTTTCCGCCGCGCCGATGCCGTTGTTTGCCGAAACCGGCACCGACAAGCAGATGGCTACGGCGAAGATGGCCAGTGTTTTCGTCATGGGATGGTGCGTTTTTGCTGTTTCTGGACGGTTTCGGCGGGGTCATTGCCCAATCATATCGCGCATGGCGCGGGCCTCGCGGTGGCGCGGAAAATCGCTGCTGGCCTGCAATTCCTCGAAAATCTCAACCGCCTTTTTTTCGCCGCCCTCGGTTTTCAGGTAGCAAAGGCCGAGCACCCAGCGGGCATCGTGCCGGAATGCGAACCCTTCGTGGCTGCTCACTTCGGTCAACAATTCGAGGGCGCGGGCGTAATGGCTCTGGTTGAAATGGGCCAGCGCGAGGTAGTAGGCCGCCGTGTCGTTGGCGGGGTGGGCAAGCCGGAAAGTGTCCAGACCGCGCTGGGCCTCGGCGTATTTGCCGGCTTCAAAAAGCCGGAGCGCGGCCAGTAAGGTATCGTCGGGCGTGGCGACCGGGGCAAGGCCGTGCGATTCCAAACCCTCCATGACGGCCCCGATGTGCGGGTCTTTCGGGTCATGGAATTTGGCGATGAGCGCGTCGGCACTGGGGTGGGCGGGCCGCAAAAACGCGAACCAACCGACCACGAGCAACACGGCTGCTGCGGCTGCATAAGCAAGGATGCGTTTCATAAAAACGACTTTTAGTGGTGAAATGGATTGTTTTTCGGGGCTTTGGCTGAAAAAACCCTCGTTTTCGAGGCGTGTGTGCGCGGCGCGGATGTGCTGGCGCAACTGGGCATCGCCATGCAGTTCCAGCCCTCGGAGCAAGAGCCGCTCGGCGGCGAGGTCGGCGGCCAATGCCGGGTTTTGGGCAGCCTCGGCCTCAAAATCGGCCTTTTCAGGTGCGTCCATCTGGCCGTTCAGGTAGCGATGGATTTTTTCAAAGTATTCCTGTTCCATGATGTTTGAATTTGATAGCTTTTTTCTGTGCGGTCTTTGGGGTGCGTACCCCGGCGACAGGCGGAAATGGCCGCCGCCGGGGCACGCGCACGAATCGGTCAGATGCCCAATGCCGCCCTGACTTTGGCGACGAACGAGGCATCGGCATCGCTGAGGTTGCCGCTGGGCGTTTGCAGCCATTTGTGCAGGTCGCAGGCACGCGGGCAAAGGTTCGCTTGGCCGCCGACGGCTGTCAGCACGTTCGAGTATGGCTGTTTTTTCGAGAGCGAGGGGTTGGTGTCCAGTTCCGTGCAAATCTGGCAAGCCTTTTCGAGGGCCTCGATTTCGGCGGCATACTTGCCCGATGCGGGCGGCTGGGTCGGGTTGATGGTGGGGCTGGTCGAGGAGGAGGTGGTTTTCGTGTCGTTCTTCCCGCCGCCGCCGGGCGTGTTGGTTTGGGCTTGCGCGGTCGCCATGAAGAGGCAGGAGAGGAGCACTGCGGAGAACACCATTTGAATCTTTTTCATAACTGTGTGGGTCGTGATTTGGTGAAAAAATTGGGTGAACTGATGCCCGTTTATGCCGCCCGGCGGCGAGGGTTATCAGTGTCCGCGAAAAAAATCACGCACCTGCCAAGTCTTTGAAAATAGAGGAGCCGCGCACGAGCCGTCGCAGGTGGTCGAGGCAGCGGAATTTCTTGACCTTCACGAACGCCTCCGAGTAGCTGAGGCGGGCGGCGATGTCGGCCTGCGGCAGTTTTTCGTAAAATGAGAGGGTGAGCACCTGTCGGCAAGCCTCTTCGAGTTCGGCTATTTTTTCGGCCATGAGGTTGAGCAGGCTGTCTTTTTCAGTGGCCGAAAGGTCGGCCTCCGGCTCGGTGGGCAGGGCGGCGAGCCGCGCCAGTTCGGCATCGGAACCGGCGGCGACGGGCTGCCGGGCTGCTGCCGAACCGCTGTTTTTTTTCAGCAAAATGTTCCGGGCAATGGCGTAGAGGAAGGTGCTGGGCTGCACGGTGAGCCGGAAATCTGGCTCGCGGAGGCGTTTGACGAGCACGAAGAGCGCGTCTTGGAACACATCGGACGCATCGGCGGCGGCGTTGAAATTGGTGCAGAGGCTGGCGACCATGCGGTAGGCCTGTCGGTAGAGAGCCTCGAAAGCCTGCCCGTCGCCCCGTGCGAGGCGGGCGGCGAGGTCGGCATCGGCAGAGGTTGGCGGTCGGGTGTCCATGTGGTTGCGGGTGTTTGGCCGTAAAATTTGGGAAAAATCGCCGCCGTCCGAAACTCTGCCCCCTGTTTTTTCAAAAAAAGGCAGGCCGAAGGTTGCCTCCGGCCTGCCCATGTTCCTGCAAAAATTCCGTTTAAACTTGTCCGCAACAGTTGGTGCGTTTGCTTTTGCAGGTTTATACGCCCGGCGGCGCGGGGTTATCAGTCTTTGGCTTGGTCGGGGAAATGTTTTTTCATCAGGGCCTTCCACTCGGGCAGTTCACGCAAGGGGTCAAACGCTGCGGCTTTGTAGTAATCGTAAACTTTCAGGCCTTTGAGGATGGCCTGTTCGGCGAGCTCTGTAGCGGCGGGGGCATCGCCCATTTTGGCCTTCAATGCTGCCAAATTCAGATAAGTAAACCCGAAGTTCGGGTTGAGCGACAGTGCTTTTTGGAAGTATTGGTCCGCTTGCTCCCATTGTTTGGTTTCCGAGCAAATCCTGCCGAGGTTCAGCCATGCGGGGACGTAGGAGGTGTCGAGCCTGTTTGCCCGTTTGACGGCTCTTTCCCCGTCGTCGTACCGGCCCATGTCAATATACATCGCGCCGAGGTTGTTCCATAGCCGGAACTGGCTTGAATCCATCTCAAGGGCTTTTTTGAAGAAAAACTCCGCTTCCGGGTAGCGGCGCGTGTCCTTGTAAACGATGGCCAGGTTATTCACCACATCAATGCTTGTCGAGTCCAGTGCATACGCTTTTAGGCAAGCCTGCTCGGCCTCGGCAAGGCGGCGAGTTCGGAGGTAGAACGCGCCGAGATTATTCCAAATGATGGCCCTGGTCGAATCAAGTGCCAATGCCTTTCGGTACTCGGTCTCCGATTCTGGGTAATTGCCCAACAACATGAGCACCTTCGCGTAGTTGTTATGCCAGCACGGGTAGAGGGGGCCATCCGATTCGACGTATTTTTTGAGCATTTCAGCGGCCATGACAGCATTGCCCTGTTCCAACAGCAAAAGTGCTCGCCGATTGTAGGTGTACGGGTGCAGCGAATCAATGGACTCGGCCATTTGCAGGGCTTTTTCGGCAAAGTCGAACTTCCGGTCGTCGGTGAACACAAAAGCCAAATCCACATACGGCAGCACCCAATTGGGCGCAAGGTTCCGGGCGGCCTCCGCACAGGCGAACGCAGAATCGGGCTGCTTTAGGTTGAGGGCTTGGATGAGGCACATCCGGTGCCAAGCAATGGGAGAGTTGGGTTCCAAATCTGCCGACTGCCGAAAGATGTGGAGCAGTTTTTTGCCTGAAGTCTCGTCCCGATTCCATGTCTGCATAATTATGCCCTCGAACAGCAATTTCCGGGCGAGCAGGGAGCGGTGCATATAATGCTCTTCACCAAGCAGTTCGGCGGCGCGACCCAGTTGGCGTGGTATCGCGTCAAAATGGAGCGACGTTCCACCGCACTGTAGTTGTTGCACGTCGGCTTTCAGCCAGATGTTCATGGCCTGTTGCGCGTCGTCTTGCAGGGCGGCGGCGTAGTTGCGCTTCATCAGATTTCGGAGCGGCGCGTGCGCCTCGCCCTCGTCTGCGATTTCCTTCCGGGCGAGCAATTGGGTGTAAAATTTCTCCGCGCAGTCGTCTTCAGGCTCGAAAAACCGTTTTTCGGCAATGGCCTTTTTGAATGCCAAATACTGCTGGCGGATGCTTGAATCGACTTTTGCCAAAATCACATCCTCCATGCCTCGGCTCTCGGTAGCCGCGAAAACGGGTAGCCCCCTTGCTTTCGCTTTTTTCAAATCGGCCAGAATCGCCGCGTTGACCGTCGCCAGTTTTTCGGTCTTGTTGCCCAAAAGCATGGGGACTTGGCTTTGCGGGGCGGCCTCAGCGGTCACTTTGTCCTCCAAGTAGCGGTCGAGCTCGCCGAGCGAGACCTGCCCGTCGGCGTTCCGGTCGGCCAAACCGAACAGCCCGTCAATCAGGTGGTAGCTGAAAATGCCGCGCCCGCCGCCCCATTGCTCGCCCTCCAAACTCAACTCGCCGGGCTGGCAGGAGAGGATTTTCACCTCGTTGGAGAACTGCTTGGCCATGCTCGCGGCGGTCAGTTGCGAGCCGCCGATTTGGCTGCCGGCCAGTTTTCCAGCGTGGCAAGCATCGGTCACGACGACGACCCGCGCCTTGTTTTGGGTGGAAAGCGTGGTGACGATTTCCTGCAAATAAGCCAGCGAGTACGTCCCGCCGCCCATATACACGCGGCTGGGCGCGTCCCAGCAGAGCAAAAAACCGGGCTGCGAGACCGTTTTTCGTTCTACGTCGCCGTGCCCGGAGAAATAGATGACGACCTCGTCGCCCTCTTTCGCCTGCTCGATGAGCGCGTCCAAAGCCTCGGCGACCCGGCCAGCGGTGGCGTTTTGGTTGAGCAGGACTTGCAAGTGGTCGCCGTCCAGACCGCCGCCTGCAGGGCTTTTCAGGAAATTGGCGAAAGCCTCCGCGTCGCGGTGGGCGAACCTCAAATCGGGGATTTGCGCGTCCTGATAATCGGAGATGCCGATGACGACGGCGCGGGTCGCCCCGCCGCCCCCTGAAGGGGGAGTCTTGACCGGGTTCACGCCTTTTTCGTTCTGGGCGAACAGGAACAGGGGCAGGGCGGCGAGCAGGAAAAGTGTGTGTTTCATCGGTTTGATTTTTTCTGAAGAAGTTCTTCGGACAGTTTTTACACGTTTGGCGGGATGCTTTTCGGGTCGCTCGGCTGGGCAGGTTTATCGGCGGCGGCCCGGAGGCGGCGGATAGCGGCGATATTGGTTTCCTCGAAAAGCCGCATCTGTTCGGCAGCGGTGCGGGTGAGCTCGTTGATGCGCTGCCACTGGTTGAGGCCGTTTCGGAGGAGGATGGCATTGTACGATTCCATGTTGGCCATGACGTGCAGCTCGATGATGCTGGCGTTGTCGCGGATGTTGCCGCGCGCGTGGGGGTTGGCGTTGCGCCATTGCTCGGCGGTCATGCCGAACACGGCGATGTTGAGCACGTCGGCTTCGCTGGCGTAAATCTGCCCTTCGGCGTTTTTCGGGATGTTCTGGAAGGCGCGTTTTTGCTCTATCAATCCTTTCACGGCCTCCGTGTGGAGGGGGTGGTTGATTTTCGTGAGCTCGCGGCGCAGCTGCCATTCGCCGGATTCGAGGGTTTTGAGCCGCTGGAACTCGCGGATGAGCAGCAGGTGGAATTCGGGGCTGAGCCAGCTGCAAAAATGCGCGGCGATGTCGTTGTGGGCAAAAACACCCGCTCCGTATCGGCCCGCCCGCGAGGAGATGCCGATGGCCCCGGTGGCCTCCGACCACTTTTTGACGGAGAGGGCGAAGGTGTTGGAGCCGGCCTCGTTTTTAATTCTGTCGAATTCGATAGAGTTAAACTCCGGGTTGAAAAGCCGCTCCCACACGCCGAGAAACTCGACCGTGCTGCGGGTGCGCATCCAATTTTGGATGAGCGTGGTGCCCGCCTCGAAGCCCTCGCAGATGTCGGACAGGGAGATGTAGTCGCGTTCGTCAACGCCGATGGTGGTGCCTTTTACTTGTATGGTTCGCTTGCTCATGTGCGGGTGTCGGGATGATGGTTGTTTGGCGCGAAAGGTAATCGCTGGAGTTTTCCATTGACCTTCTTTTCTCCTCGTTGTCAGAGACTTATCGCCTCTTCCACGAAGTACATATCCACTGCGCCCTTGCCCTTGGCCTCCACTTTGCCCCGGTGGTTGCACCGGAAATGGGCCTTCACCAGTTCGTGGGTCGCGCCTGAAATGTTGATGCGCCCGCCCTCGCTGGACTGTTCCATGCGGGCGGCGATGTTCACGGTGTCGCCCCAGATGTCGTAGGCGTATTTTTTGATGCCGACAATGCCGGCCACGACCGGCCCGGTGTGGATGCCGATGCGGGCCTCGAACACCGGGCGGGCGGCGGCCCGTTGGCGGGCGTTGAACGTCTTTAAAAATTCGAGCATCCGCTGCCCCGTGCGCACCACTTCGACGGCCTCGTGCCCGTTCCGGGCCGAAAGCCCGCCGGCGCAGATGTAGCAATCGCCGACGGTCTTGATTTTTTCCAAGCCCTCGTCGGTCACGATGCGGTCGAAAGCCTCGAAACACTCGTTCAGGTAGCCGACCAATTCTTCCGGCGGGATGCGCTCGGAGATGGTGGTGAAGTCCTTGAAATCGCAAAAAAGCACCGTCGCTATGTCGTAGTGGCGGGTGTCGGAGTGGCCGTATTTTTTCAGGGCTTCGGCGGTCTCGGCGGGCAGGATGTTGTGCAAAAGGGCCTCGGAACGAGCCATTTCGTGGGTCAATTCGCCTTTTTCTCGCTCCAATTGCACGATGCGCCGCCGCCAGACGACCATGCCCATGCCCGTTGCCGAGCAAAAAACGACCATCAAAGCCCGGAACCAGTCCGCTTGCCACCACATCGGCGGGGTCGTCAGGACGAGGGCGGCTTGCACGGCGGTGCCGCCGCGTCTGACCTCGAAACGCGCCGCGCCCGCTTTTTGGGAAAGATTGCCCAGCACCAGCGCGGCGGCCTCGCGGTATTTCGATTGCGGGTCGTGGCTGATGCGGCCAAAAAGCCCGGCGGCGCGGGCCGGGTCGGTGCGGGTGGCCGCGAGCGCGGCATACCAGCGGGCATCATCCTGCATCTCGAAGGTCGAGAGGTCGGCCAGCGGCGCAAGGATGCCAAAGGCCCGCTCCGGCATATCGCGGTAAAGCACGGCCATGCCGAGGTAAAACCGCGCCGTCAGGTCGGTCGGGTGGGCGGCGAGGTAGGTTTCGAGGGACTGCTGTGCCTGCTCGTACTGGCCGCTGCCGTACTGGCCGAGCGCGGTGGCAAGGCTGTCCTCGGCTCCGCCCTGCCCAGCGAAACCGAAGTTTTGCAAGTCGGTAAGGATGCCCGCCAAGCGGTCTTTTTCCGGGCTTGTTTGCTCGATGCCGAGCGGGTGGGGCGGCTGCGGACGGGTCAGCCACCATGCGCACAACCCCGCGATGGCGATGGCCGCCGCGAGCGTGTGTCCGTGTTTGAGCAGTATTTTTCTCATGGCTCTTTTGGTTGGATAGTGATAGGGTGGGGTGGGTCAAATTTCCGCCACGTCGCGCTCATTTCTTCCCGTAAAACTCGGCAAACAAGGCCGCAAACTCGGCTCCGTCGCGCAAAATCGCCAAATCCGGGTCGTTTTCCATGAGAGCCAAGTCCCGGAAACCGCGCTCGTGCGCCTGCCGCAGCCACGCCAACGCATCCGCTGTTTTGCCGCGCCGGGCCGTCGCGCAGGCTAAGTTGTACAGCACGTTGGGCAGCTGCGGGTCAATCCTGTGCGCCCGGAGGAGCACCTTTTCCGCCGCTTCCAGCTCGCCGTATTGCAGCAGCGTACTTCCCAAAATAGCGTACACCTCCGGGTTTTGCGGGGCACAGGCCACAGCCTTGATGCCCGATTCGATGGCCGCCTCCCAGTTTTTTTCCTCCGCGAAAACGAGGCAAAGGTTCGCATGGGGGATGCCCCAAGCGGGCGATTGCTGGGTGGCCTGTTTGAAAAAATGCTTGGCCTCGTCGCGCTGGCCGAGACGGTCGAACACCACGCCCAGTTCATTGGAAACGTAGGCCGCCTCCGGCTCAAAATGCAGCGCGGCCAGCTGCCGCCCAGCGGCTTGGCGCAGCAGCCCCGTATCGGCCAAAGCTGCGCCGGCACGCAACCGAAACTCCAAGCCTTCAAAATACAAGCGTTTGGCTTCCAGCGAATTGCGCATGAAATGCCGCTCACCCATCAGTGCGCTCGCCTTGCCCAGCAAGCGGGCGAAATAGCCGTACCGCGCCGGGTTTTGCGAACGGTTGGCCAGTTCCTGCGAGCTGTAATTGAGGTAGGCATTGAGGGCTTGCTGCGTGTCGTCGAGCATGGCGGCGGTAAATCGGCGGCGGCATTGCCCGGCAATCGGCCTCAGCTCCGGGCGGGCGAGCAGGCTATCGTACAGCAATGCGGCAGTCCGTTCGCCCGGTGGCAGGTAGTTTTTCAGTTTGATGGATAGGATAAAATCCTCGTAAAAAAGCCGCGCCTGCCGGTCGGTTCGGCGCAGCAAGGCATCCTCCATTGTCTGGCTTTCGAGGTGGACGATGGGCGGAAAAAGCCCGTCCGTCCGGCTCGTCAAATCGGCCAAGACCTGCGCCTGCACCCGTGCCAGCGGCTGGTCTTTGTCGGAAGCGCAAAACACGAAGCGCGTATCCGCGCAGCTGGGCGAGGCCGTCGGCAGGTTTTTCAGGTAGCGCATGAGTTCGCGGGCGGTCACTGTTTGGTTGTCGTCGCGGTCGGCCAAGCCGAGCAAACCGCCGACCATCCGATTGGAAAATGCCTGCGTTTCGGCCTGCCGCTCACCCGAAAGCGAATCCGCTGCGCCGCTGCAAAGCCGCAGGCAATGCGTGCCGCCCCATTTTTGCTCACCTGCCCAACCGGTTTGTGCCTCCGTCGCAGGCGCGTTTTTGAAGGGCCTCGAAAACGCGGCCACTGCCGTGAACGAAGCCTGCCGCCCGGAGAAACTCACCCGCAACAGTTCGGCTAACTCTTTGAGCGAGAACGTGTTGCCTTCGAGCGGTGCGGCGGGCGAATCGTGAAAAAACAACAGGACATCGCCCCCGGCAGCGGGTTCGGTCGGTTGGGCGGCCCCGGCGAAATACACGGTGCGCGGCAGGCTGTCGGGTGTCTCGGTCAGGAGCCAGTCCAGCCCGGCGTGGAAATTGGCGAGGGTGGCTTGCGCGTCGGTCAGCAGCAGGATTCTTTCCCGTTGGAGGCCGATGCCGTGCGAAAGCAGGAGCGCAGCGTACTCCTCGGCATCGCGGCGGGCATTGGCCGGTGCGGCAACGGCGGAGTCTTGATATTGGTTGATGCCTACGACGAGCGCGGCCCCCAGCGGCGGCAAGGGCGTTTTTTGGCACAAAAGCCGCCCAGCAAGCAGGCCAAGCACTGCGAAGGAAAGCGCGCGCTTCATCGGTGAAAAAATTGGTGAAAGATGCCCGTTTATTCCTGTGCCCCGGTTTGGTTAGCAGTTCTTCTCGAAAAAAATTCGTGAAAAACTATTCAAAGCCGGAACGAGGCCCCCATGTAAAAGCCCGATTCGTATCGCCGCTGCGTCGGGATGTCGCCGCCCGCGTCCGAAAACGCATCGCCAACTTTGTAGCCCCGCGCCAGCCGCGCCACCTCGCCCAGCAGCAGCCCGCCGCTCACCACCATGCGTTGGCCGCGCCCCACCAGCAGGCTGGGGCCGACGAAAAACGACGGCGAACGCCCCGCGCTGCCGCCCTGCAACGACAGCCCGATGCCCAGCGTGGCGGCCAGCGACCAGCTGCGCGGCGAGCGCGGCGAGAAATGCAAAAACGACGCGATGAATGGCTGGAAATCGCCCGCATCGTCGGCCACGATGACATCGTTCCGCACCGAAAACCGCTGCTCCGGCGTGGAAAAACCGCCGAAAGCCAACCCAAAACCCGTGCTCACGTCTAACCCGCCGGAAGTTTCGAGGCGGATTTCCTTCGTTTTGGCGGGCACGGCGCGGCCCACCGAATCACGCGACGCAAATTCCGCCCGGATGTCCACCGCGTCTTTTTCAGCCGTGAAAGCCACCTCGTGCGCGAAGGTGCAGGCCCGCAATTCTTGGAAACGCAGGTACAGGGCCATCACCGCTTCCGGCGGACGGGCGGGCGAGGCCGACTGTTTTTCGGCGGCCACGAAAGCGTCCGTCTGGCGGCGTGTCTGGCGGGCTTTTTCGCGCAAATCCCGCAGGTCGCGGGCAAATTTGGACACCTCCGCGCTGCCGAGGTCAAGGTTGCCGAGCTCGGCGGCGAGCGGTTCGAGGTGGGCCGATTGGGCTTCCAGCGCGGTCTGCGTTTCAGCCAATTTTCCCAAAATCCGGGCTTTCTCGGCGGGCAGGTTTTGGGCGCGGAACACATCGGCGAGATTGATTTCCGTGCCTGCTTGCTGCGGGCGGAAGGCCGTTTGGAACAGTTGCTCGCCGATTTTTTGGATGCTCGACGGTTTCAGGGCGGGGTTTCGCAGCAAGTCGGGCAGGGTGGTGGCAGCCACGTTGAGCGCGGTTTCGGCTTGTCGGAGTGCCTCGAATTGTGCGGCCAACTGCTCGGCCTCGGCGCGGAGTTCGGCCATTTCGGCCAGCTCAGCTTGTGCCTGTTTGAGCACTTGGTCGGCTCCGCGCGCGTTGGAAAAAAGCCCGCGCAGCGTCACGCTCGTCTCGCCTAATTGGAGCAGCGGCGCGTCCAAAAAGGGGAAAACCGCGTTGCTTTTCCGGCTCGTGTCGCTGGCGGCAAGGCCCGAAAACAGGCCGCCCATGCCCGGCATCATGGCCTGAAACGAACCCAGAAAAGACGGCAGCGCGGCGGTGGCGGCACTGTTTTTCGATTGCTCCACGCGCACATTGGCTTGGTAGAGATAGGGGTTGAACTCCGTAAAATGCACGACCACGCGGTCGCCTCGGCGGACTTTGGGGCGGGCAAGCACCTTGCCGTCGCGCTGATACAATACGCTGTCGCTCAGCAAATTGTAATAAACATGAAGGTCTTGGGCTGCCAAATTTTGGCCGAAGGCGAGCAACCAAAAAAGGCAGATGGCAAGGGGCTGCGGGCGGTGACGGAATCGTGCAGTTTTCATTGTGTATGATGTTTTGACGGAGGAGGAGGAGGCCGCTCCGCTATTTTTCGATGACAAACGGGAAGGTCACGACGGACATCGCGCCGCCGCCAAGCCCGACGGTGATGCCGCGCGATTGGGCATCGTTCAGATATGTTTGGGCAAAAAGTGCCTCGAAGGGGTTTTTCGGTTTGTTGTCGCGGGCGGAGCCGCCCCGCGAAGCAGCGATGGGGCGCAGGTCAATGGGCTGCTCAGTGGCCACCAATTTGAACACTTCCGCCCCGAACGGTGGCTCTACTTTGAAGACACGCGGCAGCTCGACCGATTGCCCGGCGGCCACACGAAAATCTTCGGGCGTTTCGGCTTCGCCGGGTGCGAGGATGTTCACCACGTTGTCGGGCTGGATGTCGAGCAGCGTGAAAAAAGCCGCCCGCTCGCCCGTGTTGGTCACGCGGATTTTGAAAAAATCGCCCGCCCGGAAACGCACCGTGCCGCCCGCGTCGGTCTTGGAGGCCAGGGTCGGGCGCGGAGTCCGTTCGCGGCTCGTGCGCTCGTCCCAGTCCACCGGCACCAGTTCAAACCCCGCGTTGGCCGCGCCCGTGCCGAGCTCGAGCGAGCGGAGGAATTTGCCCTGAATGAAGGTTTTTGCACGGTTCAGGATGCGCGTGGCGGCCACGCCGGGCGATAGGCTGGGGCTGAGGTTTTCGAGCACATAGTCGTTGGCCGTGACTAATTGGGTGCCGCCGTCGGGCATGGCGACCGCGAAGATTTCGGGCGGCGTGCCGTCCAATTTCAGGAAAGGCATGGCCGCTGATTTTTCGGCGAGCGCGGCCCGGAGCGGGCTTCCGTCGGGCAGCCGGAGGCCGAGGTTGACACTCAAATCGCCGAAACTTTGCTCCAACACATAAGCCCAGAGCGTTTTGGCCTGTGCCTCGTCGGGCAGTTCGGTTTCGAGCGCGACGGTGCTTTCGGTGGGCCGCGCCTGCGTGATTTGGCCTTTTGCCAGCGGCGTTGCCGCGTCGGGGCGGCGCGTTTCGGGCGGAAAAAACCCGATGACCGCGCCCTCGTTCAGGCCGTGCAGCCAGCCACCGCCAATGGCGAGCGTGGCCGCGTCGTCCCAGCGGGCGACGCGGAAAAACGTGGCCTTGCCGAGGCTCCTGCCGCCCATGATTTCTTGGTCGAGCGAGCCTTCCACTTGCGGCTGCTGGCGCGGCGCGATGGCGCTCATCTCGGCCCGCACCTGCTCGAAAAGCCCGCGATAAGTGGTGTTCGGCTGGGCTTGGCTGAGTTTTCGGGCGAGGGCGTAGCTGAGCGAACCCAGTTTCCGGCCCGTTTCGTCGTGTGTCTCGAAGTTGAGTTGGTTGGCGGCTGCGCCAAAAAACGCCACCATCGGGGCCATCCCGTCGGCATTGGCCGCGCCGTTGCCGTCGTCGAAATTGCTGTTCGGTGCGCCCCGGCTGGCCGACATGGCGGCGACGATTTGGGTGCTATCGCCCATGACGACACTGGTGCCGCGTGCCGCTTCGAGGCCGCGCGTGCCGGTGCCCGAATGACAAGCGTCGAGCACGGCCAAGAGGTTGCCGCGTGGCCCGATGCGGCGGCGGATTTGCCGGAACAGCTCGCCCAATTCCTCGTCGCGGATGAGGTTCTCGCCGCGATAAACCCCGGCTTGGTAGCGCAGGGGCGAATCGTAGGGCACGATGGCCTCGTCGAAACCGTCCACCTCGTCGCCGTTGTCGTCGAGCACCTGTTGGCCGTGCCCCGAAAACTGGAAGTAAACCACCGCACCCTCGTCTGCCCGCTCCAAGAGCTGGGCGCGGATGGCTTGGAGGATGCCCGCGCGGGTGGCCTCGGCATTTTTTAAAAAGGCGATTTGCGAACGGTCGAAGCCCTGTGCCACGAGCGCGGCGGCGATGATGTCGGCATCGTTCTCGGAGTTGATTTTTTGCCAGCCGCCCTCGGCGGGGTAATCGCCGACGGTGACGATGAGCGCGATTTTGCCCTGCGAAAAACCGTGCGCCGCCGCCCCGAAAAGGCTCAAGGCAAGGGCCAAAAGGCTGATGAGTGCTTGGGTTGGTTGCCGCATGGTGCCTGCTTTTTTTGGTGAAAACACTTTGCCTCCGTGCCAAAAGTAAATCAGCGGCGATTTAGGAGGACGTGGGTTCATGCCTTTTTTCGGGAAAGGTTATCACGCCCGTGCGGCAGGTGACGATAAAAAAACAGGCATCGTGCTACGGGGGCTTGCCTGCCATCAATTTCGGGCAGGCACCAGACGAAGGTTGCGGTGCCGAAGCGTTGAAAAATTGAATCTGCGCCCAACCTTTGCCCGACTTTTAAACCCTCAATTTTTCAACCAACATGAAAGCACTCATCGTGGACGACGAGGAAAAGGCCCGCGACCTGCTGGCCTTCCTGATTGAACATCACCTGCCCGAAATCACCGACTGCCGCCGCGCTGCCGACGGCGCGACGGCCCTCGCCCTGCTCGATACTTGGCAGCCCGACGTGCTTTTCCTCGACGTGCAAATGCCGCGCATGACGGGCTTCGAGTTGCTCAACGCCCTGCAACGATGGGATTTCGACGTGATTTTCACCACCGCGCACCAGCAGTTTGCCATCCAAGCCATCCGGTTCAGCGCGCTGGATTACCTGCTGAAACCCATTGACCCCGACGAGCTGCGGGCTGCCTTTGAGCGGCATCTGACGAAGAAAAACGCGCCCGGCCAGAGTGCGCCGCCCAGCCGCCAGCTCGTCGAAAACTTCCTCCAAAACCTGCAACAGCCCGCGCCCAAAGACCAAAAACTCGCCATCAACACCACCGACGGCACGTTTTTCCTGAAAATCGCCGACATCGTGCGCCTCGAAGCCGACCGCGTGTACACGCATTTTTTCATGGAAAACAACCGCCGCCACGTCGCGTCCAAGCCCCTGCGCGAGTACGAGGAATTGCTGGAACCGCACGGTTTTTTCCGCACGCACAAGTCGCACTTGGTCAATCTTTCTTTTGCCGAATACTATGACTCAGAGGGCTTCCTGCAAATGCGGAACGGCACACAGGTCGAGGTGGCCCGGCGGCGCAAAGAGGAGGTTTTGGAGGCGATGAAAAAGTGAGCCGTACGGGTCACTCGTTCATGATGACCAGCACGTTGCCCTCCAATTTGTAGTACCGTCCGCCTTGGTCGGCCAAAATCCGGGCGGCCACAAAATCCAGAATCGGTAGGCGTTCGGCACGGGGCAGGCCGGTTTGGGTTTCCCACTGCTCAGCTTCCGGCACAAAAACCAGCGCGAGGGCATCGCCGCCACCGAACTCCCAGTAAAAACGCAGGACGGTCGTGCCGCGCTCGAAGATGACCGTGCCACCCCGGCCCTCCTGTTCGTAGCGGACGCGGGCATCTGCCGCGCCCAATTTCGTGAAGCCCAACGCCGCGTGTGCCTCTTCGAGCATCGAATCGGGGACGGCGAGCCAAGCCCGGATTTCGGCATCCGAGCGGCCAGCCTCCACTAAGTTTTGGACGACCAAAAGCAAGGTTTTTTGGCGGGTTTCTTCGGCGAGTTGCTGGCGGTGTTTTTCGATGTACGCCTCCGCAACCTGCTGGGCACTGGCTTCGATGCGGCGTTTTTCCTCACGGGCATCGGCCTGCAAGTCGAGCGCGGCGGCGTGGGCTTTTTGCGCCTCGGCTTGGATAGCCTCCATGTTGGCAAGGGCGGCGGCCATCGTTTGCTCCATCATTTTGGCGTATTGGGCACTCATTTGGGCGAGCGCGTCCGCGCCGGGAGCGGGAGTGTTTTCCATGCTCGTTTTACGGATGATTTTTCAAGCCTCAGAAGCTGTTTGAGTTACGATTTACGAATGACGATTCCTGTCAATGTTCGCCGCATCGTTTGGCTGAAAATCACCGTCAAAAAGAATTGGGCACTTGGGCAAATCGTAAATCGTAACTCAAACAGGTTTTCAGTTCCACCGCTCACCGCCGATCACCGCTATGACGATGATGAGCAGGTAAAAAAACGCGGGCACGGCCAGCACCGCGAGCAGCAGCATTGCCAGCGTGGGGTGCCCGTGCGCATGGAGCCACTGGCTACCGAACAGGATGACGGCCAAGCCGAGTAACAGCAACGACCACAGGCCGCCGTTGAATGACGAGACTGTGCCGTCGCCCAGCCCGACGAAGAAAAAATACAGCGCGATGCAGGCGACGATGGCATCGAACCACCAAAGAACCCAAAAGAAAGTCATGGCAAAAATTAGGTTGGTTTATGCCACAAATAGACGCACAAAACCCGTGACTTACTCGCCGTTCGGAAGCCGCGCCCGCCTTTTGGAAAAGAATTGGGCAGACTGCCGCGCCCGGCTGCACTTTTGGGCAACTTTTCACGCAAAAATTCAACGGATACGATGCCAAACCCGGCCAAGCCCACCTTCGCGCCTTACCAAAACGAGACGCTCGACACCCTGTACGAGATGCTTTTCTGCGATAATCTCGCCATTTTCCACGCCCAAAACGACAACCCCGACGTGCCCGACCTGCGGACGATTTTCGTGGACGCGCCCGACGAAAACGCGCTCCTGAGAATTGCCGACGACCAAAGCGGCGAAAGCCGGGTGCGGGCGATGGCCGCCACCAAATTGCTCGAAATCGGCAGTGCCCGGCAGCCCAAGCCAGAACTGCTCGGCGTGATTGTCGAGGTCGGGTTGGAGGGTGGCTTGGATGTGCTGGCGGCCTACGGCGACGGCACGGCACGCTACCTGAACTACGCCAGCAACGTCATCATCTGGGAAAGCCCGAACGAACAATCCAATGCGCTGGTGGACAACCTCTGGCACCATAGCATCAACGTCGTCAATCGCATCGGCCCCTGGGACGAGCCGCGCATGGCCCCGCCGGAGACCGGCATGGTGCGCCTGAGTTTTTTGGTCTCTGGCCAAATCTATCTGGGGCAAGGGCCGATGCAGCCGTTCTTTCAGGACGCAATGGCCGGGCCGGTGCTCCACGCCGCCACGCAATTGATGCAGTATTTGACGGAGACTTCGCTGGCGAACAAGTGATTCATTTTCCCCTGCCGCACTTGTGTTTATGTTGAACAACCCGTTGATTGTCAACTGGTTGCGGCAATTTTTCCCGCAAAATTGCGGAAGAAACCCGTGCCCGCCGCCATGCTTTCCGAAAAAATGCGACACACCGGCAGCCGCTTTTTCCGGCGGAAACCCCACAAATGCCCCGGAAAATTCCGGGCAACCGATGCCGCCTTTCTCGCCGGGGCTTGCGCCCGCAAAATAGACCGAAAAAGGCGAGCGATTGCGGCGCGGGCGGAGCACACAGCCGACCGACTTTTTCCGGCGAAAAGCCGCAAAATTCCGGGCCGGCCACCGTGCATTTCCGGCTGGAATCAGGCCGGATGAAAACCGGGGTCTTGCGGCGAGCGGCCGACCGCTTTTTTCCGGGAACAATCCCGCAAATGCACCGGAAAATTCCGGGCAACTGGTGCCACATTTCTGGGCGGGGCTTGCGCCCGCGAACGAGACCAGGAAAAGCGGGCGGAGCACACAACCGCCCGCAATTTTCCGGCGAAAAGCCGCAAAATTGCGGGCCGGCCACCATGCATTTCCGGTCGGCGTTTACGTCTGTATACAAGCCGGGTGAAAACCGGGGTATTGCGGCGGGTGGCCGACTGCTTTTTTCCGGCGGAAATCCCGCAAATGCAGCGGAAAATTCCGGGCAACCGATAGTGCTTTTAGCCGGGGCTTTTGCCCGCAATTTTGCGGGAAAGTCCCGACAAAAGCAGGCTACTACAAGGCGAGGGAAATTCATTGCACCCGCCACCGGGTTGTGGTGGATGAATTTGCAGCCGAAGAACTCGCACACAACGCAGCGGGCACAAAAGCCCGCAAAACTCGGCTCAGCGTTTTCAGAAGCGGACAAGACAAAATCTGGGCGAACACACCCGCTTTCTTGGTGATTGCCCTCGCTTAATCGGCTATTGGGACACAGGAAGCCGAGAGGAAAACGCGCCCAACGTTAAAAAGGAAAAGTTGGCGATTAAAAATATATCTCAACCCCATAATTTTACCAGTCAAGATTATGACCGATACAAACCCAATCCTCAACTCCCCTTACGCAGAACCCCGTTGGCATTATGCCACTGTCCTCTTCCCCTCCAAAGAGGAAGCGGGCATGGAGCAGCAACTCAAAACCAAAAAGAAAACTCACCAAATCCGCCGCACCGGATAATCATCGAAAGCCGAATCACTGCTGACAATCAGTATGTTGTCGGTAATGGCTTGGGCGATAATCAAACGGTCGAACGGGTCGCGGCGGAAAAATGGAAGCCGCTCGTTCTCGATGACGTGTTCGCGGCGGATGTCAAGGGTGAGGAAGTTGTTTTCGGCAACTTCGTCCATGAACTCGGACAGCGGAAGCCCACGGATGTCCAACTTGCCGAGGTTCTTTTTTATGGAGATTTCCCAAAAAGAAGCCATGCTGACAAAGCAAGTATTGTCAACGTCCTCGATGGTTTGCCGGGCGGTCAGGCTGAGCATCGGGTTGTTTTCGTAAAACCAGATGATGGATTGGGTGTCAATCAGTACGTTCATTGCATGTATTCTTTGAAGTCATCCAATGGCGCGTTGAAATCATCCGACATCCAAATTTTAGCCTTGCCAAAACCCGCGCGGCGTTTTTTCCGCGTCGGGCGCGGCTGCAAAACGACCACAATCTGATACATCCCTTCGGGGATACCCGGCACCGAAATCGTCAGGTTTGCCCCTTCCACAAATACTTCTGTTGATACCGTAATCATTTTAAAATCAGATTTTGCCACAAAAATAACCGCTTTCGCCCATGCAATCCTACAACCCCAAATCCACCAGCCCCCTAATCCCCCAAGGCAGATGCATGAAGGCGCTAGCTGCGTGATTGAGGCGGCGCAAGCATTTTGACAAGAACAGCCCCGTCGGACTTGCGTCCGGCGGGGCTGTTATGTTTGTTGTCAGGATTCCATTTTCCCGAAGCACTCACCTGACGAGCACCACCGGGACGACCTGCACGCCCGCCTCTGAGGAGACCTGCACGAAGTATGTCCCGGCGCGGAGCTCGTCCGT
>JBKBIC010000065.1:20297-22142 GCA_046299435.1 Saprospiraceae bacterium | reverse complement strand
GCAACGCCCGGCAAAAGTAGCCAATCCGTTCAAATCGAACCGTCCACCGTCCACCGTCCACCGTCCACCGCTTACCGCATCAAAAAAATCGTGCTCGATGCCGGGCACGGCGGCAAAGACCCCGGCTGCTCCGGCGCGCACTCCAAGGAGAAGCACAACGCGCTGGCCGTCGTCCTGAAACTGGGCGCGTTTGTCGAGGCCAATTTTCCCGAAATACAGGTCATCTACACCCGAAAAACCGATGTTTTTGTGGAACTGAACGAACGAGCCGCCATTGCCAACCGCGAGAATGCCGACCTGTTCATCTCTGTCCACTGCAACTCGGTGGGGGCCAAACACATTCACGGCACGGAAACTTATGTCATGGGCCTGCACACGGCACAGCACAATTTGGAGGTCGCCAAACGCGAAAACGCAGCCATTTTTTACGAAAAAGACTACCAGAAAAATTACGAGGGCTACGACCCGAACTCGGCAGAGTCGCACATTTTCAGTGCCTTGTGGCAAAGCGCGTACCTCGAACAGAGCATTTTGTTCGCCAGTTTCGTGCAGCATTTTGCCAACAGCATTGCCGGGCGCGACGACAAAGGCGTGAAACAGGCCGGTTTTTTGGTGCTCCGCGAAACAGCGATGCCCGCCGTGCTGGTCGAAACAGGCTACCTTACCAGCCGCGTGGACGAGGATTTTTTGGCTTCCGAAGAAGGCCAAAGTCAGATGGCCGAAGCGATTTTCGAGGCATTCAAATCGTACAAAAGGCAGATGGAAGGCGAAGTGGCCGCGCAAGAACCTGCCCCGAAAAAAAGCCCTGCACCTAAGCCTGCCGTGCCCGTGAAGCAAACCAGCGGCGGGCAGGCCAGTGTGCAAAAAACGAATTTGCCGACCGATAACGTCACCGAAGGTGCCCGGCTGCTCCGCGAATCTAAGCCCGATTCGACCGAAAAACAGCCCGAAAAGGCACAGAAATCGCCCAAAACCCGCATCCTGCTTGAAACCTCAAAAACCAAACTCGACCTGACGGACAGCCGCTTCGACCTGATTTCCGACATCAAAGAAGTGCGGGCTGGCACGGCCTACCAATATTTTGTCGGTACTTTTGCCGACCGCAAAGAGGCCGAATTGATGCTCTCGGAGCTGAAAAACTTGGGCTTCAAAAAAGCGGAAATCGTCGCGGCAGACGGCAAATAAGACAACTCTCCGGTATGCAAATCGCTCGGCTGGACAACGAAGTTTTTTTCAAAAAGGCATTCACCGACCCGGTGGTGTTCAGGGCTTTCGTGAAAGATATTGTCGGGATAGAAGTTGACCCAGAGGTAATAGAAACGGAGAAAGGTTTTTCGCCCCGGATGGGCAACGTGGCCTTCAAATATGACATTTTCGCGGAAGACAGGAACAAACGAGTCATCATCGAAATCCAGAAAGTTGATTACGACTATAATTTCGACCGCTTCCTGCATTATCATTTGCAAGGCATCACGGAGTTGCAGCGCAGCGCGTCGGATTATTCAATAGACAAGACAGTTTACACGATAGTGGTCGTGACCGCGCCCTACAAAATGGACGATAAAACGGGCAAGCCGATTCAAGACGAAGTGCTGGTCTCGTCGCTTAACCCGAAGAATCTGAAAGGCATCGAAAAAGATATTTACGGCCACGAATTGATATTCCTGAACCCAAATTATCGGGGCGCGGATACGCCGGGCAATTATCGGGATTGGCTGGATTTGATTTACGAAAGCATTCACAATCCTGAAAACCCACGCATCAACACAAACAATAGCGGTATTTCGCGGGCTGCTGCTGTGGTGGGCTTCGACAACATCTCGCCGGAAGAATGGGAAACCTCGA
>JBKBIC010000065.1:0-20287 GCA_046299435.1 Saprospiraceae bacterium | reverse complement strand
AAGCAAATAATCAATTAGAGCAAAAAGCCCAAAAGTGGAAGCAAGAAATAGAAGTTAAAAAAACAGAAATAACGAAGTTAAAGGACGCTTTAAAAACAGAAAGAGTTTTATTAACCAAAGAATTAATTGAAGAAAGAGAAGAAGAAATGATAATCGGGTTCATCAAATTAGGTGTACTGACAGATGAACAGATAGCCAAAGCATCCGAAGTCGCCATAGAAAAAGTAACCGAAATCCGACAAAAAATAGAAGGCCAATAACCCCGCCAATCCATCAAACAATCATGCTAAAACTGAGAAACGAGACAAAGATCGGCATCCTTGCCATCGTCGCCATTGCCCTCGGTGTGTGGGGCTTCAAATTCCTGAAAGGCATCAACATCCTCACCACGTCCCAGACATTTTATGCCCGGTTCGACCATGTTGACCAGCTGCGCCCGGCCAGCCCGGTGTTCCTGAGCGGCTTGCAGGTGGGCGTGGTCAAGCGCATCTACCAAGACCCGGAGGACGGCCGCAAAATCATCACCGAACTCAACATCGAGCGCGGGGTCAAGGTGCCGAAGGATGCCCGCGCCGTCATCATCGGCCAGAGCCTCATGGGCGGCAAAGCGATGATGCTCGATTTCACGACACCTTGCACCGGCCCCGATTGTGCCGTCAGCGGACAGTGGCTGGAAGGCGAAATCAAGAACTTCTTGCAAAGCCTCGTCGGCGACCCATCCGAAATTGACGAATACACCCGCCGCCTGCAAGTCGGCCTGACGGCAGTGTACGATTCCATCGCCGACCCACGTGACCCGCACGGCTTCGGGCGCACATTGGTCGCGTTGCAAACCACGCTCACCAACTTGGCCGCCGTGTCGGGCAAACTCAACCAAATCATGGCTGCGAACGCCGCCAGTATCAGTGCCACCACCGCGAACGCCGCCGAAATCACGCGCACCCTGCGCGAAAGCAACAAAAGCATCACGGGCGCGCTCGCCAACTTGGAAACCATCACCAGCCAACTCAAATCCGCCGACCTCGACCAAAGCGCGAAAAAAGCGGGCGTGGCCCTCGACTCCGTCACCGCTTCCCTCGCGGCGCTCCGCGCCACGCTGGCCAGCACCGGAAAGACCATCGAAAAAGTGGACGCACTGGCCCAAAAACTCAACTCCGGCGACGGCACAGCAGGCAAGTTCCTGACCGACCCCGAACTTTACGACAACCTCGTGCGCGACACCCGGCACCTGCACCTGCTGATGCAAGACCTCCGCCTCAACCCCAAACGCTACACGACCGTCAAACTCAAAGTCTTCGGCAAGAACAAAACCAAAGGCTACGAAAACCCGCTCGACGACCCGGCCTACCAACTGCTGATTGACAGCTTGGAGCGGGCGCACAGTCAACGGTTGAAAAATTGAAGGTTGAAAAGTTGAAGGAGCGTTTGTCAGACGCTTTTCATTGCTTTAGAAGCTGTTCGACTTGTTTTCCCACAGATTTATCTGTGGGCTGGGTGGTAAAATCCACCGGATTTTGAAGGAGTCAAAGGCCACCGATGGCTCGAAATCTGTCAGATTTTTTATGCACAACCCACAGATTTATCTGTGGGAAAACAAGTCAAACAGTTTCCTAACCTCGTTCCTCTTTTCAACGCTTTGTCTCTGCCATGTCCAAAATCCGCCTCCTTTACGAGCGATTCGGCGCAGAAAACTATTACCGTGACCATGCCGATGAGTACGCCAACCCGCATTTGCCGGAAATCGCGGATTTGCTTGGGCGCAACTTGCACAGGCTCGATTGCGGCGGCGGCGGCGTGCTCGATTTCTCGGCGGGCGGCGGCGAGGTCACGTTGGCTTTACAAAAACTTCACGTCGGAAACATCTCCGGCTGCGACCCTTTCACTTTTGATTTGTACGCCAAAAACACGGGCCAGCCCTGTCTCCGCCATTCGTTCGAAGATGTGCTGAAAGGTGCGCCGCTCGGACATTTCTCCCTGATAATCAGTTCGTTCGCCCTGCATTTGTGCCCCGCGAAAGACCTTTGGCCGCTGACGTGGCACCTGTTTCAGGCCGCGCCCACGTTGGTCATCATCACCCCGCACAAACGCCCGGAACTCGAAAACCTGCCCGGCATCCAACTCATCTGGGAAGATTACTCGCTGACCGAGCGCGGCAAAAAAGTGCGGATGAAAGCTTACAGGATGGCGATTTGTTGATTTGGTGATGCGGCTATCAAATCGCCAAATCACCGCATCGCCAAATCGCCAAATCAACCAACCACCATGCAATTCACCCTCGATTTTGACGAATACGACCGCAAACTCCTCGACCGCGCGCCGGCGGGCGTGTTCGTCTGCAACCGTTTGCTGCCGGGCGTGGACGAGCGGATTTTGCTGCAACTGCTCGCCGAACGGGCGGGCGGCTTCAAAATCATGCACCCATACATGACCCCGCCGCCCAAGGGGCTGCGCCCACACCTCTTTTCGGAGCCGAAAAAACCGCTGGCCGACCGTTTGCTGCCGTCCAATTTTGCCAAAAAACTGGCGGCACGGGTGCGGCGCGGCGAGTCGGTGGGCTTGGTGCTCGATTTTTCGGAAAACCCGCTCGGCAACCTCGAAAAAAACCTGTTTCGCCCCGAAATCATCCGCCAGCTGCGGAAAGCAGGCGTGCCCATCACGCCCATCCATTTGAGCGCGGAACACCTGCCGGGCGGCCTTTTGCGCCGCATTTTCCCGATGCTGCCGTTTTCGCCGGGCCAGCCTGTGCGGGTCAACGTGCGCGTTGGCAGCCCGATTTTGCCCGATGACGTGGCGGCGTTCCCGCGCAGCGGGCTGTTCGGGAAGTTTTTACAGGCGAAGATTTTTTCGCTCGGCTCGCCCTTTGATGTCAATCCCGAACTTTTCACGGACAAAAAAACGGACGACCGCCAGCCGCTCGCCGAGCCAACCGACCCCGCATTGGTCGAGGCCGACATTGCGGCCCTGCGCCCGGAGCAAAAACTGTGTTCGCGGGGGCAGTTCGATGTGTTCGTCGCGCCGTTTTTGGCCTTGCCCAATGCCATGTTCGAGATTGCGCGGCTGCGCGAACTGACGTTCCGCGCGGCGGGCGAGGGCACGGGCAAACCCCGCGACATGGACGAGTACGACCTTTATTACCAACAACTTATCATCTGGGACCGGGACGCGCGGCGCATCGTGGGCGGCTATCGGGTGGGGGAGGGCGACCTCATTTTCCGGCGGTTCGGCATGAACGGTTTTTACATCAGCAGCCTGTTCAAAATCAAGCCGGGATTTTTTCCGGTGTTGGAACAGGCCGTCGAATTGGGCCGCTCCTACGTCGTGCCTGATTACCAAAAGCACCGCCTGCCGCTGTTTTTGCTTTGGAAAGGCATCCTGCATTTCCTGCTGGCGCACCCGCAGTATCGCTTCATTCAAGGCCCGGTGAGCATCAGCAAATACTACTCGGAGGTCTCGAAAAGCCTGATTGTGGAATTTGTGCGGCAGTATTTTTTCGATGAGAAACTGGCCCGCTGGGTCAAGCCGCGCAAGCCGTTCCGATTCAAAAGCCGCGACGTGGACGCGAAACTACTCGTGGAGGCACTCAAAGGCCAGTTCGAGAACCTCGAAAATTTTGTGGAGGACATCGAGCCGGCGCACTTCAAGGTGCCCGTCCTGTTCCGGCAGTACCTCAAACAGAACGCCCGCTTCATCGCTTTCAACGTGGACCCGAATTTCTCGGACTGCCTCGACGGGCTGATGATTTTGGACATCCAGAACCTGCCGGCCAGCACGTTGGAGGCGTTGAGCCAAGAGAAATAGGGCGTTTGCCAGTCAAAAATCTGACGGATTTTCAAGGCCCAGCCCACAGATTCATCTGTGGAAAATTCACCTTTGCTCGAAACGGACCAGCAACACGCTTTGCTCCGGGCTGACGACCTTGTCCACTTTGACAAAAATGCCGGGCTGGATTTGGCGGTCTTCGGCCAACTTCATGGCCGGGCGGTTGGCTTCCAAGATGCCCGCCCACTCGCGCAGCGCGGCCTGCCGCTCCGAAAGTGTGCTGAGCCACGTCAGTTGCCGCACCGCCTCGAGCATCCACAGGGAATCGGCGAAGGCCGAATAGTCGCCTTTGACCGTGAATTTGTACTCCTGCCGTGTCTTGTCGCAGACCTCTTGGTGCAGTTCGAGCAGCACTTGGTTTTGGAAAAAAATGGATTCGAGGCTCTCCGTGCCCTGCACCTCGAAGTTGTATTGCAGCACGCCGGGCAGGTCTTTGGCAAACACAGCTTCGGGTTTGTATTTGCATTTTTTTTCGGTCTTGCAGGCCAGCGCGAGGGTGGCAAGGCTGGCGGCAAACAGGGCAACTTTGACGAAATTCATGTCCTCAAATTTCTGATTTTCAGTTTGTTGCGAGCGTGTCGGGATTGAACACGGATGAAACGGATTTGAACAGATTTTTTCCCCACTTGAATACAGAGGCACAAAGACACAGGGGTTTGGTCTCTGAAAAAAACGCCGTTCAAATCCGTCCCATCCGTTTCATCCGCGTTCAATCCCGCCACGTTTGGTCGAATCAACCCGACCGGACGGGCAAAGTAAATACTTTTGGCGGCTCGAATTTTTCACCAACCAAATCAATGATGCACATCAAAATCCTCGCTGGGCTGCTGCTCCTGCCCGCCCTGCTTTCCGCCCAAAAAGACGACAAAAAGTGGAACGTCTCCGACCCGACCGCGCTCGGCGGCGTGAATTACCGCGACGTGGAATTCACGACCAACGAGGGCACTTGGATGAACCTCGACGTATCGCCCGACGGCCAAACCATCGTGTTTGATTTGCTCGGCGACATTTATTCGATGCCCATTTCGGGCGGCACGGCCACCGTGCTGCGGAGCGGTTTGGCGTGGGAAGTGCAGCCGCGTTTTTCGCCCGACGGCAAAAAAATCCTGTTCACCTCGGACGCGGGCGGCGGCGACAACTGCTGGACGATGAACGCCGACGGCACCGCCGCCAAACAGGTCACGAAGGAAAACTTCCGCCTGCTCAACAACGGCGAATGGATTGACAATGAATACTTTGTGGCGCGCAAGCACTTCACGAGCGGGCGTTCGCTGGGCGCGGGCGAAATCTGGATGTACCATATTTCTGGAGGCGAAGGCCTGCAACTGACCAAGCGCAAAAACGACCAGCAGGACGTGAACGAGCCGACGGTCAGCCCCGACGGGCGGTACATTTATTTCAGCGAGGACATGTACGGCGGCGGCTTTTTCCAGTACAACAAAAACCCGAACACGCAGATTTTCGCCATCCGCCGCTACGACCGCGTGGAGGGCAAAATCGAGGACATCACAGGCGGCTCCGGCGGGGCCTGCCGTCCGCAAATTTCGCCCGACGGCGAGTGGCTGGCCTTCGTGCGGCGCGATTACACCAAGTCGGTGCTCTGCGTCCGCAACCTCGAAACCGGCGAGGAATTCCCGTTGTACGATGGTTTGGACAAAGACCAACAGGAGGCGTGGACGATTTTTGGGTGCTATCCGGGGTTTTCGTGGGTGAAACGGGAAAAGCAAAACCTCGGCGCGAACGACATCAGCCACGAAATCGTCATCTGGGCGGGCGGCAAAATCAAGCGGCTCGGCCTGCGGACGACCTACCTCGGCAATCAAGCCAATTACAAAGAGTTTTTCCCGGTGGCCGAAATCCCATTTTCCTGCGCCGTAAAAACCAAAGTGGCCGAGACGTTGCGCTTTGAAAACCGGGCCTTCGAACCCGAATTCGAGGCAAAGGCCGTGCGCCAAGCCGTGACCTCGCCCGATGGCAAATGGTTGATTTTCAACGCCGCCGGCAAACTTTACAAACGCAGCCTGCCCGACGGCAAGCCGGAACTGCTGGTCAAGTCGGATTATCCGACATTCGAGGGTAGCCGCCTCACCAAGCCGGGGCCGCTCAAACCGGATATGTTTTTGGACTTCGAGGCCGCGTTTTCGCCCGACGGCAAGGAACTGGTTTTCGTCACTTGGAACGATTGGCTGATGGGCGGCCTGTGGAAAATGAACCTTGCCACAGGCGAAAAAACACAGTTGCTCGGCGAATCGGGCATTTACAGAACGCCCGCGTTTTCGCCCGACGGCAAACAGGTTGTCTATCGAAAACAAGATGGCGACGACGAGTTGGGCTTTGCCAACTGCCAAAAACCGGGCATATACATCGTTGACAATCAAAAACTTAGCACGCCAAAATTCCTCGGCGAGCTCGGCGAAAACCCGCGCTTCTCCGCCGACGGCCAGCGTATTTTGGTCAACACGGGCGGCTACCTGTTCGGCGGGTTGGACAAAAGTTTGAAGTCGTTTGACCTGAACGGCAAGGACGAGCGGGTGCATTTCAAAAGCAAATACGCCAACCAATGGGCCGTCTCGCCCGATGGTAAGTGGCTGGCTTTCACGGAGTTGCACAAAGCCTACGTCTGTGCGTTCCCGGCGACGGGCAAGCCGATTGACCTGAGCGCGGACACGAAAAGCATCCCGGTCGCGCAGGTCAGCCGCGACGCGGGCTACAATTTGCACTGGTCGGGCGACTCGAAAAAACTGCACTACACGCTTGGCGATGAATACTTTACGATTGATTTGGCGGAGCGTTTTGCGTTCCTGCCCGGCGCGCCGGATTCGTTGCCCGCGCTGCCGGAGTCGGGTTTGAAAATCGGTTTGAAGTTGAAATCCGACGTACCCGAAGGCGCGGTGATTTTCGAGAATGCCCGCATCATCACGATGGAAGGCGACCGCGTGATTGAAAAAGGCGTGGTCGTGGTGGAGGGCAACCGCATCACGTTCGTCGGTTCGCAGTCCGAATATCAGGGCCGCCGGGTGCGCGTGAACAACCCCAAAGTCATTGATTGTCAAGGCAAAACAATCATGCCGGGCATGGTGGACGTGCATTCGCACAGCGGCAACTTCCGCTACGGCCTCAACCCACAAAAACAGTGGGAATACTACGCCAACCTCGCCTACGGGGTCACGACGATGCACGACCCGTCCACGAACTCCGAAATGTCGTTCTCGAACGCGGAGATGTTGAAGGCCGGGCGCATGGTCGGGCCGCGCCTATTCTCCACAGGCACAATACTTTATGGCGCGGACGGCGACTTCAAGGCCCCGATAAATTCATTGGACGATGCCCGCTCGACGCTTCGGCGCACGAAGGCTTGGGGCGCGTTTTCGGTCAAAAGTTACAACCAACCGCGCCGCGAGCAACGCCAGCAGGTCATCGCGGCGGCCAAAGAACTGGGCATGGAAGTGGTGCCGGAGGGTGGCTCGTTCTTTTTCCACAACCTGACGCAGGTGGTGGACGGCCACACGAGCATCGAGCACAACATCCCCGTTGCGCCTGTGTATCAAGATGTTATCTCACTTTGGGCAAAGACCGGGACGAGCAACACGCCCACGCTCATCGTCAATTACGGCAGCATCACCGGCGAATATTACTGGTACCAAAACACGGATGTCTGGGCCAAAAAGCGGCTGCTGGCGTTCACGCCGCGCCACATTTTGGACGAGCGCGCCCGCCACGTCACCAAAATCCCCGACGAGGAATACCAAAACGGCCACATCCTGACCTCCAAATCCTGCAACGCCCTCCAAAAAGCGGGCGTGAACATCAACCTCGGCTCGCACGGCCAGTTGCAAGGCTTGGGCGCGCACTGGGAACTTTGGATGCTGGGGCAGGGCGGCATGAGCAATTTGCAGGCCCTCCGTTGCGCGACGTTGAACGGCGCGAAACACCTCGGCATGGACAAGGAAATCGGTTCGCTGGCAGCGGGCAAATTGGCCGACCTCATCGTGCTGGACAAAAACCCGCTGGACGACTTAAAAAACTCTGAATCAATCCGTTACGTCATGCTCAACGGGCGTTTGTTCGATGCCGACACGATGAACGAAATCGGCAACTATAGTCGTGAGCGCAGCAAATTCTGGTTCGAGCAGCCGGGTTCGCAGACCAACGGTTCGCTCGGCGGGCGGCACACTTGCACGGAAATGCGGTGCGTGTGCGGGCATTGACGAAGCGTTGTTTGCATGATTTTGGGATACGGGCCGCCTCGGAAAACTCCGGGGCGGCTCGTGTTTTTGTGGAAACCCCCGCCGAATCCCCGCCCACGCGCCTTAGTTTTGCCGCCCAAAATCACTCAATCGCAAATCACTCATTCACGCAATGGAGTTAAGCACCCGATACAACCCCGCCGAGACCGAGCAACGCTGGTATGCCCACTGGGAAAAACGCGGCTATTTCCGCAGCGTGCCCGACGACCGCGAGCCGTTCACCATTGTCATCCCGCCGCCGAACGTCACGGGCGTGCTGCACATGGGGCACATGCTGAACAACACGATTCAGGACATCCTCATCCGCAAGGCGCGGCTCGACGGCAAAAACGCCTGCTGGGTGCCGGGCACCGACCACGCCAGCATCGCCACCGAAGCCAAAGTCGTCCAGTGGCTCCGCAAAGAGCGCGGTCTCCGCAAAAGCGACCTTACCCGCGAGCAATTCATGGAGTACGCCTACCAGTGGAAGGACAAATACGGCGGCATCATCCTCGACCAGCTCCGCAAACTCGGCGCGTCGTGCGACTGGGAACGCACGGCTTTCACGATGGACAAAGGCTATTACGACGACGTGATTCGCGTGTTCGTTGACCTTTTCGAGAAGGGCAAACTCTATCGCGGCCTCCGCATGGTCAACTGGGACCCGGAAGCCAAGACCGTGCTCTCGAACGAAGAGGTGATTCACGGCGAGGAAAAATCCTTCCTGTACCATATAAAATACCGATTGGCTACCCCCCCCGACCCCCTGAAGGGGGGGGCTGTTCAGTCGGAGGAAACACCCCCTTCAGGGGGCTGGGGGGGCGACCTTGACGGCATCGTCATCGCCACGCAACGCCCCGAAACCATCTTCGCCGATGTGGCTGTGGCCGTCAATCCGAAAGACCCGCGCTATGCCGCGTTGGTCGGGAAAAATGTGTGCATCCCGTTGATTGACAAGGAGATACCAGTCATCGCCGATAATTATGTGGACATCGAATTTGGCACGGGCGCACTGAAAATCACCCCAGCCCACGACGTGAACGACTACGAAGTCGGCCAACGGCACGGCCTCGAAATCATTGACACGATTGCCGACGACGGCAAAATCAACGATGCCTGCGCTTTCGCGCCGCTCGTCGGCCTCGACCGTTTCGAAGCGCGGGCGCAGATGAAAGGCCACTTGGAGTCGGTCGGCGCGCTGGTCAAAATGCAGGAATACGACACGAAAATTGGCCGCTCGGAGCGCACGAATGCGGTCGTCGAGCCGAAACTTTCGCTGCAATGGTTCGTGAAAATGGACGAGCTCCGCGAGCCAGCCGTGCGGGCGGTCATGGAAAAGGAAATCCAGTTTTTCCCCGACAACTTCCGTAACATGTACCGCTCGTGGATGGACGGCCTGCGCGACTGGTGCATTTCGCGCCAACTTTGGTGGGGCCAGCGCATCCCGGCTTGGTACCTGAAAACGGAGCAGCCCGGCAAGGAAACCCAAGTTTTCGTGGCGCGAACCGCCGAAGAAGCATTGGCAAAAGCCCAGTCAGCAATCGGCAATAAACAATTAACAATCAATGATTTGCGGCAGGAGGAAGATGTCTTGGACACTTGGGCTTCGTCGTGGCTCTGGCCCATCTCGGTCTTCGATGGCTTCCAAAACCCCGACGGCGAAATCAAATATTACTACCCAACCTCCGTGCTCGTCACGGGCTGGGACATCATCTTTTTCTGGGTGGCCCGCATGATTATGGCCGGCTACGAATATCGCAACGAGCGGCCCTTCGAGAAGGTCTATTTCACGGGCATGGTGCGCGACAAACTGCGTCGCAAAATGTCCAAATCGCTCGGCAACTCCCCCGACGCGCTCAAACTCATCGAAGATTTTGGCGCGGACGGTGTTCGCTACGGCATGCTCGCCAGCAGCCCGGCGGGCGGCGACCTGCTTTTTGACGAAAAACTCTGCGAAAACGGGCGCAACTTCTGCAACAAACTCTGGAACGCCCTGCGCCTCGTGCGCGGCTGGCAGACCGCGCCGGAGGCCGAAAACGAGGCCGTCGCCCGCAAAAACGCCCTCGCCGTGCGCTGGATGGACGAAAAATTGCGCCACACGATAACTGAAATCGAGGCCAATTTCGCCGATTTCCGTCTGTCCGAAGCCCTCACGACGCTGTACTCGTTCATCTGGGACGACTTCTGTTCGTGGTATCTGGAGATGGTGAAACCCAGTTACGAGGTGCCGATTGACGAGGCCACGCACGCCGCGACGGTGCGGATTTTCTCCGAATTGATGGTCGCGCTGCACCCGTTCATGCCGTTCATCACCGAAGAAATTTGGCACACGCTGACCTTCCGCGCCGATGGCGACGACTGCATGATTCATCCTTACCCGGCCAGCGGCCAAGCCGATGCCGAACTGCTCCGGGCCGTTGAGACCGCGAAAGATGTGATTGTGAAAGTCCGCGACGTGCGCAACCAAAACCAAATCAAGCCCCGCGAACCACTGGCTGTTTTTGTGCAAAACAGCGCGTCGGCGCAGGCACTTTTTGCCACCGAGGGCCTGCGCGAAATGGTCGAGAAATTGGCCGTTTTGGAAAAACTCGACTTCACCGACGGCGAAGTTTCCAACGCCAAAACCTTTGTTTCCGGCACGGAGAAATACTTCGTGGAACTGAAACAGACCATTGACGTGGAGGCCGAACGCGCCAAGATTTTGAAAGAACTCGAACGCCAGCGAGGTTTCGTGGCGGGCATCGAGGCCAAACTTTCCAACGAGCGTTTTGTGTCGGGCGCGCCTGCGCAAGTCATTGAAAATGAGCGACAAAAGCTCGCTGACGGCCAAGCGCGGATTGCTATTTTGGAGGAAACGCTGGCGCAACTCGGCCGATGAAAATGAGGAATGATGAACGATGAAGTATGAATGATGAACTGGGCTACATTTGAGCGGCCCCAAGTTTCACGTTCATCATTTATGGTTCATCATTCATCATTCAACTCTCATGGCTGAACCATCTTCTCCTGCCCCTGACCAAACCCGCCGCAATTGGCTCATCTTGGCTGTATTCATCCTCCTTTTGGCCGTATCACCCCGGCATTTTTGATAGCGGCCCCGAAATGGTCAAAATTCCTGGTGGCACATTCTTGATGGGCGACAATAGCGACGACGAATACTTTTGCGCAAACCCCGCTCATTCTGTCGAAATCAAAGCCTTTTCGATGAGCCCGACAGAAGTTACGGTGGCCGAGTTCAAAAAATTCGTGGACGACACGGGCTACAAGACCGATGCGGAAAAATCGGACAGCCTCGGCAGTTTTGCGTTTGTCAACAAAACGTGGACGTTCGCGCGCGGCATCAACTGGCGACACGACGCGGAAGGCAACCTCCGCCCTGAAAAAGAATACGACCACCCCGTCATCCACGTCAGTTGGAACGACGCGGTGGCCTACTGCGATTGGCTGACGCGCACAACGAAAGCCAAACCCGCCTATCACCTGCCCAGCGAAGCCGAATGGGAATATGCCGCCGGGAACGGCGAACGACACACCAAATACAGCTGGGGCAACGGCTCGCCGTATGGCCGCCCCACCGACGAGCGCGACAAAAAAGTGGGTGGCAACGTGCGCGACGAATCCCTCAGGCCAAAATTAGACACCAGTGCCTCCTATTTTTTCGGTGGCTACGACGATGACTATGCCTTCGATGCCCCTGTGGCGCAATTCGCGCCCAACGATTTTGGCCTTTTCGACATGACGGGCAATGTGTGGGAATGGTGCGAAGATTGCTGGCACTGCGGCTATGAAGGCGCGCCAGACGACAACCGGGCTTGGACTGCAGGCGAGTGCAAATCCCGTGTTTTGCGCGGCGGCTCGTGGAACGACGATACATACAGTTGCCGCTCGGCCTTCCGCTTCAACAATGATACTCCTACATACCGGGGCAACAACTTAGGCTTCCGGCTCGCCCGGGACGGCAGTGCGGGGGAGGGGCGGTAATCAATTGTCGCGTTCATCTGAACAAAGGCACGAAAACCAATATATTTGCTCATAAAAACTCGAAATCATGGCAGCAAGCACCGCGATAATCGGCACGAGACCAGCCGTCAGACAGCAAGGGCAGGCACTCTCCAAGCGGCTTGTCTTCGACCAAATCCTCCAAAATTCTGGGCAAATAAACCGCTACGGCATCAGCAAAATCGGGTTGTTTGGCTCGTTCGTGCGTGGCGAGCAAAAGCCGGACAGCGACGTGGACATCTTGGTTGACTTCAAAGACGGACAGGAGACGTTCGACAATTTCATGGGGCTGTGTTTTTTGCTCGATGATTTGTTCGCGGGCCGTCGTGTGGAGGTCGTGACCATGAATGGCCTGAGTCCTCACATCGGGCCACACATTTTAAAAGAAGTGGAGTATGTCGAAATCGCCAATTGAATACCTGCGGCACATCCTCGGCGAGTGAGATTACCTTCTGTCGGTTATCACGCCGGGCATGAGCAAAGACCAGCTGCTTGACGATGAGACGCTCAAACGCGCCGTCGTCCGCAGTCTGGAAATCATCGGCGAGGCCACGAAAAACATCCCAGCAGATTTTCGGCAAAAATGGGGCGCGGTGCCTTGGCGAAACATCGCCGGGATGCGCGACAAACTTATCCACGACTACATTGGGGTCAACTACGGTATCGTGTGGGATGTGGTCAGGAACAAAATCCCGGAAGTGCGCGCCCAGATTGCACAAATCATTGAGCGCGAGACGGCGAATGAGTATCCGGGCAGTTGAAAAGAAGAAGGGTTGAAAAGTTGAACGTGGTTTTCAACTTTTCAACCCCTCCCTTTTCTCGATTTAGACGGAAGCTGACGGCGGTTATTTCCGTTTGTACGCTATGCCCATTACCTCAATCTTCCGTTCCGCCCAACGCTTCCGCTTCATTCAACTTTTCCACTTCATCCGCCGCTTCCACGCGCTCGCTGCTGATGACCCGCCCGGCCAGTTTGCGGGCCTCGTGTTTTGGCGATTTCCACCATTGGACGGAAAGCGTCTGGATGTGCGCGATGCCGTTGCGGTCGAAATATTGCCGCAGTTTTTCCTCCCATTCATACGAGGGCAGGGCGGTTTTGGCGAGCACGCCGTCGAACAGCAGCACATTGGGCTGGCTGCCGTGGATGACGAGCGGCACGGTCACGCCCGCCACCGTCGCGTTGCGCTCGATGCGGCCCGGCTCGAAGTAGGGTTGCAGCGCGATTTCCACTTCTTCCATGAAGATATTGGACGGGAAAAAATCTTCCGGGTAAGCCAACAGGTTTTTCATGCTTGCGAGTTGCTCGGCTGCGGCCTCTTTTTGGCCCGCTTGGATTTGCTCGGCGAAGGTCACGAGGTGCGAGAGGATGCAGGTGCCCCGATGGTTTCGGTCGGCGGCGAGCACCGTGTGCAGGCCCGGCGGGATGCTGTGCGCGATGAAAATCCGCTGCGTCGCCCGCGTCAGGGCAATGTGCAACTGGTTGATTCCCAACTGGGTATTCCAAAAATGCAGGTCTTTGGTCAGTTTGCCCTGTGCGTCGGTCAGGCCGTGCGTGAGCGACAGGAGCAGCACGTCCACGTGTTGGCCTTGTAGCTCGCCGAACTGGTACACGCCCATGCCGCTGAGGTGCAGCTGCTGGATTTTTTCGTGGCCGGCGGCGCGGCGTTGGCGGATTTTGAGGAGCTGCCCGGCGATGAGGTCGCGCTGCTGCACCGTCGCGCAGGCGATGCCCACGACCGGGTAATTTTTCGCGGGCGTGGGTTCGATGAGGTTCAGCCAATCAATGATTTGCCGCGCCTCGGCCTCGTTCGTGCAGGTGGCCTCGTCGTAGCGGCCTTCCACGTTGGCGACGGTGGTCACGTCGTGGCCCGAAAGGTTCGAGGGCAGGCGTTTGAACGGCGTGCCGAACGCGATTTTGTTGAAATCAATCCACTCCTCCGGGCAGTGTTGGTGCTGGTAATCGAGCGTAAGTGTCTGTGCGCCAATGCTTTTGCAAAATTCGAGGATGTCGTCTTCGGCAAACGGGGTCATGTCCTGTTTCGAGTCGCCGAACAGCACGATGTTCTTGCCCATGTCGAACAGGTGGAAAGCCTTTTGCTTCATGATGTTGTGGCCCTCGTCCACCAAAATCAGGTCGAAAAGCATGGCCGACGACTGTACCACATCGAGCGCGACTTGCGGCGTGACGAGCAGCACGGGCAAGGTTTCGGTCAGGGCGTGGATGTGTTTTTGGAACAATTCCTCCGGTCGGCGGGCGGCGGAAAGCGTGCGGTTGTTTTTGCCGAACCAAGTTTTGTAGCCGTCGGAGTCCTCGTTTTTCAGCTGGCGCAGCGCGGCGGCGCGGCGTTTTTGCCAAATCGCGCTGATTTGGCCGGGCAAAACCTCGCGCAGCTCGCGGAAGCCCGCCGACCAATTTTCCAGCGTCTCGCTATCCCAGACCAGACTGGGGCTGTACTCCTGCTGCAACAGGTGGTGCAAATACCAGCTCTCGAATGCCGCTGCCCAGTTTTTCGGCTTGATTTTGCCCAAAGCCCGCACCGCTTTTTGCTGCACCGGCGAGAGGCCAAGCCAATGCCGCTGCCAGACGTGGAAATCCGGGAAATCGCGCAGGTAAAACTGCGTGTCTTCGAGTTGCGCGAGCACGCCCTCCAAAAATTCCTGCCGCTTCGGGATGGTCAGCATCTCGTGGCGCAGCTCGTCGGCATAGAGATTGGCTTCGTTGAACTCGCCCACGAACACATCCAGCGCGTACTCCAAATCCTTGATTTGCTCCCGGAAATCGAGGTCGAAATGGTTGCTCTTGGAGTTCAGCCGCCGCACATCCTCCCGCACGTTGGCGGGGATTCGCTTGCGCCAGAGGCGGAGCGCAGCCTCGAAGTCTTTCGTTAACTCGTTGATTTTCCGAATGTTGCGCACATCCAGCGAGGCCGGGAAATCGAAATCGAAGTATTTGCGCGTGGCATACGCCTTCCGCAGTTCGCCGAAATCCTGCCCGATTTTTTCCTTTTGCGCCACCATGCTTTTGTACTTGTCGGAAAACACGCCGTAGAGTTTTTCCGTCGTCGAGGCGGGCTTTTCAAAATCGGGGCCGAAGCGGTTCACGCCGTCTTCGAGTTGGTTCGTCACGCGCTTGGCGAGCGCGGCCAGTTCGGCGTAATGTTGCTCGTAATGGTCGGTCAGGGCCTCGGCGTACTCGTTGGTTTTCGAGATGTAGCGATGATGGAGCGCAGTGGCTTTGTCGAGCAAGTTTTTGACTTGCCGCTCGGTCAGGGCCAAGCCCGCGCCGCTTTCGTTGTCCAAAAAAATGCTGCCGTTCAGCCGGGCCAGCGGGTGGCTGAACGTCGGGAACTTGCGGAAGAGCGGCTCGCTGGCGCGGATGGCGGCCACTGTTTCGTCAAATTCGGCTTTCGTGAACTGAAAATCCGAGGGGTTCAACTGGCTTTGCAACAGTTCTTTGCCTTCGGCGCGGTTGGCCCGCAGGAACCGCCCGACCGTTTCCACAAACGATTGCTCGCCAAAAACCGGGCTGTGGAGGCCCTCCCAAGCGTCGTCCAATTTGCGGGTTTCGCGTTGGACGCGGTTGAGCGCGGTTTTGAAAACATCCTCGTTGAATTTGTCCTTCGCCTTGTTGTCGGCGGCAGCGCGGAGCATATCGGCCAACATCAATTGGTCGCCTGCGAGGTCGCGCACGATGAACGACAGGTCGCCAAAACCTTTCTCCAAAATGAACCGTTGCGCCCGCCGGAGGGCCGCGATGTTGTGCGACACGACGAGGCATTTTTTGCCGTTCGAGAGCGCGTTGACGATGATGTTTGAAATCGTGTATGTCTTGCCGGTGCCGCTCGCGCCCTCCACGACGGTCAGTGCGTTTTGCTGAACTGACTGTAAAACAGCGCGTTGCGACGGGTCCATCGGCATCGTGGAGAACGAATGTTTCCAGACCAAATCGGCGGGCAAATCCGGCACGACCACTGGCGGCTCCGTCGAAACCGTCATCGGCAGGCTCGGAAAAATCCCGACCACGCCCGACCAATGCAGCACACCCTGCTGCGTGTAAACCTCGACTTCCGCCGCACTTGGGCTGGGCAGCACGCTCAGCGTCAGGCCCTGCTCCTGCAAGCCCAATGTGCCGCAGATGGCAGTGGAGATTTCGGCCAAGTCGTTGGTTTTCAGTTGTTTGCCAGCGGTGGCGCGGCGGGCGCGTTCGGTGAAATCGGGACCGTGCAGCCTATCCACGAGGTAAAAAAGCGGGAAATTTGGCACGACGCTCTGGCCTTCGCCGCGCTGCACCGTCCAGTTGTCCACATATTGGCTGTGGGGTTCGAGGGCGAGTTGCCAGAAAAAAAGCGGCGCGGCCATCTGGTGCCCGCCTGCTTCGGCCAGCACGAAAGGGTAGCCGAGGCCAAAGGTTTTTGAACCAAAGATGCGCTCGCGGTTTTTAGCCTCGAAATAGAAGTGGTTGAGCCACTCGGCAGCCGGGTAATTGGCCGCGATGGGCAGCTCAAACACTTGTTTTTCAAACAGTTCGCGGATGACTTTCAGCGCGAAATTGTCCTCGTTCAACGTGAAAAGGTCGGTCGAGTCGGGGTAGGCGGGCAGGGCGTTGAGCCAAGCCAAAGCCGTGCGGCTGAACTGGGGCGGAGCATATCGGCGGGCGTGGGTTTCGGCGGTTTCGGTCAACGTTTGCTCGTCGGCTTGCGTGTTGGTCGGCGTGTTTTCCATGCTGTTATGTTGTTCATTTTCAATGGCAAATGAAAGGATTTTGACGCATTGCACCGCCGAAATTTGCAAAGGCTGGCATTCGCCGTCTTTGGCCGGCGTTTCGCCAATGTTGGCTAAAAAATGAAACAGGCGTTTCGGACATTTGCCCAGCCGGGATTGACGATTTCAGATTGACGAACGACGATTTATAGATTTTCATTCGTAAAACGTAGGCTTGAAATGCCCAATCCTCCATCTAATCCAACTATCAAATCCTACTTTTTTCTGTCCATGAGACTTTTTTCCACGACGCTTGTCGCCCTGCTTTTTTCCCAGATGCTCCTCGCCCAAGACCAGCCGCACCCGGTGACGAACCCCGGCGGCTGCGGCACGGTGGGCCACACCAGCTGGCTCAACTGGTACCGCCAAAACAAGGGCCTCCTTTCCGACGACATGGCTCGCGGTTCCGACTCGACTTGGCTGTACGTCCCGGTGACGGTACACCTCATCGGGCGCAACAGCGGCACGGGGCAGTTTCGCATGGAGGACGCGATACGCGCCATCTGCGAGATGAACGCCCAATACAAACCAGCTTATATCCAATTTTACCTGCACCCAGGCGAGCCGGTGGTTTACACGAACAATAGTGAATGGTTCGAGCACGACTGGGACGGCGGCTCGGACATGATAAACTCCGGCAACGCTGGCCGCGAAGACCGCCTAAATGCCTACGTCGTGGACGACCCGGCGGGCAACTGCGGCTACTCGTGGCAGGATGCCATCGTGCTCGCCAAGAACTGTTCCGGCTCTGGCAACACAACTTGGGCGCACGAGGCTGGCCACCACTTTTCACTGCCACACCCGTTTTTGGGCTGGGAAGGCACCAACTGGCAGCCCGGCAGCCCGGCTCCGGCGCAAGTCTCTTGGAATGAAGTGGAAAAACTCGACGGCTCGAACTGCCACGAGGCCGGTGACTACTTCTGCGATACCCGCCCGGACTACCTGAGCTACCGCTGGAGCTGCGACGACAACCGCGAAAGCATCGTGCTGCTGACCGACCCGAACGGCGAGACGTTCCGCGCCGACGCGACCATCATCATGGGCTACGCGCTCGACGCTTGCGCCAGCCGTTTCTCGGATGAGCAAATCGAGGCCATGCGTACCAACCTTTACACCGACCACAATGCCTACCTCGTGGCGGCAGAAGAAGGCCCGATGCTCGACGACAACACGCTCGTGCGCTTGCTCAGCCCGGTGGACTCGCAAACCGTGCAGTACAACAACCTGACACTCAACTGGGAACCCGTCGCGGGTGCAGACATTTATATCGTGGAGGTGGGTTTGTTGTCCAATTTCCAAGTCGTGCTGGCGCACAAAGCCATCACCGACGGCTCCACGTCCGTGAAAATTTCGGGCGGCATCCCGAACAATCGCCTGCTCTACTGGCGCGTGAAAGCGTACAGCTATTGGGATGTTTGCCAGCCGCAGGGCGCGACCCAAACCGGCGTTTTCAAAACTATCAACCTCTCGGCCACGAACGAATTGGAGCGCGTCGCTTCCGTCGAACTCCTGCCCAACCCGGTTTTCGGCGGCGGCGTGGCCCAGCTTTCCATCGAAACCTCCGAGTCGCTCGAAGGCCAAGTGCTGATGTCCGATGCGGCTGGCCGCACGGTCAGTGCCCGCGCCGTGCGCCTCAATTTTGGCAGCAACTTGCTGGACATCCCGACCAACGAACTCTCGCCGGGCATGTACCAAGTCGCCCTGCAAACCGAAAAAGGCTTGGTCGTCAAACGCCTTTCGGTCATTGACTGAAATTAAAGTGATGAGTTGTGAGTGATAAATGATGAATGAAAAACGCGCTTCGGGTTCTCGCCGGAGCGCGTTTTTCATTGTGATTCTTCTCTTGTGGCTCACCTTTGCGTTCATCATTTATCACTCATCATTCATCACTCCATTTCGTGGGCGTTATCCAACGGCAGAGTATCAAGTATTCCATCGTCAATTTTGTCGGGCTGGGCATCGGCACGTTGAGCACCCTGTTTGTCTATCCGCACGTCCTCGAAGAAAACGGGCTGATGCGCTTTTTGCTGGATTCGGGCATCGTGCTGCTGCCCATTTTGAGCTTCGGGGCGAACACGCTGACGGTGCGGTTTTTCCCGAAATTCGAGGACAAAGACCGCGCCCATCATGGTTTTTTGCCGCTCATGCTGGGCTTGGTCGTGGCGGGCTGCTCGTTTTTTGGGCTGCTGGCTTGGGTGTTTTGGGACAAAATCGCGGGTTTTTACGCCGATAAATCGCCGATGCTGCGCGAGTTCCTGCCGTTCGCGCTGCCGATTGCCTTTTTCTATGTGCTGAACCAAGTGCTGTTCCAGTATTCGGCCAATTACAAGCGCATCGTGGTGCCGTCGCTGCTGACGGAGTTTTCGCAAAAACTCATCCTGCCCGCCCTGCTCATCGCCGTCTGGCAAAAATGGCTGCCGCTCGATTGGGCCGTGTACGCGCTCGTCGGGCACGGCGCGGCGGTCAGCATCGGGCTGGTGATTTACCTGAAATGGCTGGGCGCGTGGCAGTGGGCACGCCCGACCCTCACGCCCGAATTGCGCGGCGAGATGTTGCGGTACGCGGCTTTTTGGGTGCTCGGCGGGTTCGCGCTCATCGTGGCGGCGCGGGTGGATATTTTGATGGTCGGCTCGCTTTTGAGCCTGCGCGAGACGGGCATTTTCGCCATTGCCCTGCAAATCGCCGCCGTCATCGAAATCCCCATCAAAGGTTTGTACGCGGCCAGCGTCGCCACCGTCGCCCGGCACGTCGCCGACGACAACCGCGCCGAACTTGGCGACTTGTACCAAAAAGTGAGCATCAATCTTTTGGTGGCTGGGCTGGGGCTTTTTTTGGCGATTTGGGTCTCGCTCGATAGCCTTTTCAAAATCCTGCCGAACGGCGAGGCGGTCAGCGCGGGCAAGTGGGTGTTTTTTTTCATCGGCCTTTCGCGGCTCATCGAGATGACGACCGGCCTGAACAACACCATAGTTTATTACTCGAAATACTACGCTTGGTCGCTCGTGTCGCTGACGCTTTCGGCGGCGGGCACCATTGCGTTCAACCTGTGGCTCATCCCGCGTTTCGGCATCGCCGGGGCGGCGATGGCCTCGTGCCTTTCCATTGCGGGCTACAATGCCTTCACGGTCGGGCTGGTGTGGGCCAAATTCGGGTTGCAGCCGTTTTCGCGGCGCACATTGCTGGCCGTCGGGCTGGGGCTGGCGGCGTTCGCGGCGGCGTATTTTTTGCCGAAAACGGATTTCGCGCTGCTCGACATTGCCCTGCACTCCGGCGTGTTCGTGGTGCTGTTCGGGCTGTTGGTTTTCAAAGCGCGAGTGTCGGCGGATTTGAACGAGATGGCGGTGGCGGCGGTGAGGAGATTTAAAAGTTGAGGGGGGTGAAAAGTTGAATTTCAACCCCCTCAACTTTTAGAGTGTGTTTTAAAATTTGACGGATGTTTTTTGGCAAACTGGCAATGGAGCAATTGCTTAATTATCTCCGAA
>JBKBIC010000064.1:0-22330 GCA_046299435.1 Saprospiraceae bacterium | reverse complement strand
GTTGAATTGGCGCACGTCCAATTCAACCCTTCAACTTTTTCAACCCCCTTTCAACTCAATTCCCCTGCTGCTGGATGCTGATTTTGTCTTTTTTGTCCAGCGTTTTGCCGTGATGGTCTTCGTACATCTGGAGGTATTTGTCGCGCACGGAATCCGGTTGGGTTTTGCCGTCCACGCGGAGTTTTTTGCCCGAAAGTTCGATGGAAAAGTTGTCGGGGTCTTTCAGGATGCCCTCCCGGTGCAGTTCGTTTTTCATGCGCTGCATGAAATTGCTGCTGCGCTCCGCGTCAGCCGAGGCCCGGCGTGCTTGCTCGGAATAATGGTGCGCCCGCCCCATCTCGACTTGTGCTTGGCGCATGGCCCTTTCTTGCTCGCGCAAGGCACGTTGCGCCTCCGATTGGGCGGCTTTCATCTCCCGGTCAAGTTCTTTTTGCAGCTGTTTCTGCTCTTTTTTGAGCTGTTTTTGCTCGTCTTTCATCTGCCTTTCGGCTGCCTTCATTTCTTCTTGCGCGGCGCGGAGGGCTTCTTCGCTGAGGTGATAAGTGTAGCCGCTGCCTTTGGGGAGGAGGAACATCCGGTTGCCATCCAACTGGAAAGCGTGGCCTTCGCCGTCGTGCCAGAACAGGGAATTGTTGCCTGCACGACCGCCGAGATCGATGGATTGCCCCGCCTCGACTTCCTCGCCGTTGATTAAAACCTTGCCGTCTTTGACCACAATTTCCATTGGCTTGCCGCCGCGCTCGACGCGGATGACGGTGTTGCCCTCGTCGTCTTTGTCGGAATAAACCCGCGTGGACAGGCCACCGGGGAATGGCGGCAAGGGGGCGAGCGCATCGGCAGGCGGCATGGGTGGCATCGGAGCCATTGGGGCCATCGGCGCGAGGGCCGGGAACGGCGGCATCGGCGGGGGAGCGACGGATTCGGCCAAAATCTCGTCCGTGAGGTCTTCGTATTTGTCAAAATCGGCGGGCGGGATGTCCTTGCCGTCCACTTTGAGGGCGGTGAGCCGGTCGTTTTCGAGGGTCATTTCCACTTGGCGGTCGCCGTCGTCGTGGCTGATTTTGCGGAGGTTCTTTTTGCCTTTCGGGATGGAGTCGGTGGCAATTTCTTCAGGCTGCGGGAAGTCGGCGGGCGCGTCGGCGGCGACGATGGCGGCGACCCAGTTGACGGGTTTTTCGGCCAATTCTTGGAGGGTGCCGAACACGACGGGAGCGCTTTGCGCCCGCATGGCGAACAGGCCGATGAGTGCCAGCAGGATGCCGGTGGCTGTGAGCTTTTCCATGAGCGGAGACTTGGTTTGTGGCTGATTTAATATGCGTTTGATGCGGTCGAGCAGTGGGGTGCGGCGGCGACCGAAGGTTTTGGGGCCGTCCAAAGCGAGGGCGAGCGCAGGCTGGGCGGGGCTGTTTTCGCGGGCGAGTTCCTGCACGCGGAGGAGGGTTTTGGCGTAAAACAGGCGGTTGCCGGTGAGCGAGACGGCGAAATCGTCGCAGCAATTTTCGCGCTCGGCGCGGACGATGGCCGACATCCACCAAACGGCCGGGTGGTAGTAAAACGCGGCCTCGACGAAGGATTGCACGAGGTTCAGCACCCAATCGCGGCGGGCGATGTGCGCCAATTCGTGCGCCAAAACTGCCTCAACTTCTGCTGCCGAAAGTTGGTTGAGCAAGCCGATGGGCAGCAAAATCACTGGCTTCAAATAGCCAATGACCAACGGCGTGTGGGCCAACGCCGATTCGAGCAGGGCCACCGGGCGACGGATGCCTGTGCGGGCAAGCACGTTTTCAAAGCTTGCTTTCAAAGCATCGGGCACGGGACGCACGCCCTGTGTCCGCATTTGACGGACGTAAAAAAGCCCGCCGCCGAGCCGCAGCAAAAAGAACCCGAAGCCCAGCAGCCAAACGGAGACCAACGCGGCGTGGTGGTCGTCCAGCCAGTCGCAGGCCATTTGCCAGCGGCTTGTTTCGGTCGGGGTTTCCGCCAAAAACAGGGAGGCGGGCGTATCAGTCACATCGGCAAAAATCGAAGTGGCGGGAGCGGTCATGCTCGGCTTTTCAGGTTCGTAAACCATTGCAAACGAGGCGATTGCGGCCCCAAAAACGAGCATCAGGGCGGCATACCCTGCCCGGTACCGGGCCTGTGCGGAGCGCAAGCGCGGCAGCGCGAGCCAGAGCAAGAGCGCGGCCAAAGTGCCTTGCCAAAGGGAGTGGGCCAGCGTCCAGCCGAGGGCGTGGACGACCGAGTCGGGCAGAAAAGGGTGGGTCATCATGGCTGCTGCTGTTCGAGTTGTTGGATGAGGGCTTTGATTTCGTCAAGTTCGGACGGGGTGGCCTCGTGGTTGCCGAGGGCTTGCATGACGAGCTGCATGGCACTGCCCCGGAAAGCGGTGTCCACGAACTGCCGCAGGAGCACGCCTTTGGTCGCCGATTCGTCCACGCCGGCGGCGTAGAGATGGGTGCGGGCATCCTCGCTGCGGGCCACGAGGCCCTTGTCGAACATGATTTGCAGGAGTTTGAGGGTGGTGGTGTAGCCCACTTCGCGGCGTTCGTTGAGCCGGTCGTTGATGGCGCGGACGGTCGCCGGGCCGGTTTCCCAGAGCACTTGCAGGATTTCCAGCTCGGATTCCGTCGGGCGGGCGGCGGGCGGGGCGGCTGATTTTTTTTGGAAAATGGACATTTTGGAAGGATGCACTAAAAACGATGAACGCTTCGGGGCGGCAGGATTGCCTTTTGCTGGGCCAAAGATTCTACGAACGGTTTCGTAGTTCCAAATTTTTCTACGAAAACTTTCGTACAAAAACCGGGCGCAGAAAATCGGCAGACGAACGGCCAATCGGGCAGGCTACTTTTGCCACAAAAACGACCGTCAAAAATGGAACATCAGCACCACCACGAGCCGCCGCCCGATTGCTTCAAATTAGAGGAACTGGAATCCTTCCGCACTTTCGAGGGGCAGCTGTTGGCCGACGTGAACTATTACATCTGGCTCAACCAAATCGAAGACGAGCCTGTGCCGTACCGTTTCCTGTACTTTCTGGAGTTGGTGTTCGAGTCTGGCCAGTCGCTGCTGCTGACTTCGGGCGAGGATTCGGTCGCCATCCGCGTCGGTGCCGCCTCCGAATTGATTCAAACCGCCGAGACGCTCCGGCAAATGCACGGCAAAATCGGCATCCAACGAGCCAACGCCGGGGCCTCGCCCATGTGGCAGGCAGTCGTCGGGAAGCCGCTGGAAGCCATCCAACTGAGCCGCAACGAGGACGGGCTTTACCTCAACGACGCGCTGCTGCTCGATTTCGGGGCGCAACAAATTTTGGTGCGTTTGGCCGCCAAAGAGGGCCTTGCGGTGGGCGTGTACGAGCCTTGACACTCGTTAAAATTTCTCCCGGAGCGCGTTGTTACTTGCGCTGCAACCGGCACATTTTCAGGTGCTTGCGGCGGGTTTAACAAATTTTGCCCAGCCGCCCAGCCGCTTAATTTTACGTTAAATCGTTTTTTGGCAAAAAAGCCGAAGCACAGCCGAACCGGAAGTTGCTACTTTTGGTTTCCGAAAAACGGTGACAATCGCGTGACAAGGGGCTTCGACGGACGCGGGAAAAAAATCCGCTGCCTCAATCCAACCTTTCCGCGTCATTTCGCCGTCAGTTGTTTCGGGAAGTCCAGCCCGACCCGCCAAGCCCCAAACCGCGAATCGCTGGCTTGCCGAACCTACCCGTCAACTCGCCCACCTTTCACAATTTAAAAATCTGTTTGTCATGAAAAAAACACTGCCTGTTTTTGCCATGCTCTCCGCAGTGCTGCTGTTCGTGGCCTGTAAAAACGAGAACATCGAGTATTTCTACTATTCGCCTGAAGAAAAAGCTGTCCTCGACCAGTATCTCGACCTGCCGGATTTGCCGGAAAAATACACCGCTGTCTTCCCAGAGCACCTCGCCCGTCAGGGCCTCTTCCCGCGCCCTATCAGCGACGACAAAGCCACGCTGGGTCGCGTCATTTTTTATGACAAAAAACTTTCCAAGGACGGCAAAGTAGCTTGTGCCAACTGCCACAAATCCGAGTTCGGCTTCGGCGACAACACCGCCGTGAGCCTCGGTGTGGAAGACCGCGCGGGCGACCGCAACTCGATTGCGCTCGGCTCGGTGGCGAACTTTTCGGCCTATTACGGCACGGATTTGAACGGTTCGAGCGCTATCCGCTTTTTCTGGGACAACCGCGCCGAAACCGCCGAGGCCCAAAGCCGTGGCTCCATGACCAACCCGAAGGAAATGGATATGCACATGAGCGAAATCGTGAACGTGATGCGTAGCCAGCCCTACTACGAGCCGCTGTTCAACAAAGCGTTCGCGGGCAAATACCCCAGCAGCGTGACTGAAGAAAACGTGCTGGATGCCATCGCCAACTTCGTGGACGCTATGGGTTCGTACCAAAGCAAGTTCGACGTGGAGGCCGCCAAAAAATATCAAGGCAACTACAACTACGGCGAAGAACCTGTGAAGGAACATTTCCCCGGCTTCACGGCTGCCGAAAATCGCGGCAAGGACATTTACATGAGCAAGTGCGCTTCGTGCCACAACGCCGTCTTGGGTCGCCCGAACTTCAACAATGCCAGCAACGGCCTTGATGTGGCCTTCGGTGAAGACCTTGGCGTGGGGGCCATCACCAATATCTCGTATGACAAAGGCACCTTCAAGGTGCCGACACTCCGCAACATCGCCGTCTCTGCGCCTTATATGCACGACGGCCGCTTCAAATCGCTCGAAGAAGTGGTCGAGCATTACAGCACAGGCATTAAGGCACACCCCAACCTCGCCTCGCAACTGCCTGCCGGGGGCTTCAACTTTACGACTGAGCAAAAACAAGACCTCATCGCCTTCCTGAACACCATGACCGACAACACGTTGGCAATCGAAAAACGCTTCGCCAACCCGTTCAAATAATTCGCTTTCACACAAACCATATTCGCCTCGTGCCCCTTGCGAAGTCTTCACCGACTTTTCAAGGGGCTTTTTGTTGGGCCAACCCTGTGTTTTTGTTTTAAAATGGACATGGCATTTGGCGGTTTCGAGCGACGGCACAAAAGCAATTTTTGGGGAAGACACGGACTTGAAAACGCTTGCAAGCGTCTGATTTTCAGTGCTTAATCCTCATAGATTCGTTTTGGCGATTTATATGGCCTCCACCCCAGAGCAACTTTTTTTGAAAATTTTTTCCGTAAGGACTTGGCGACAAAAACATTTTGTTTAGTTTTGTGGCTCTAATTCAGTAAACAGGAAAAAAACCAGAATCATCATGGCCAACGAAAAAGACGATAAACTTAAAACCCTACAAGCCACCATTGACCGCCTCGACAAAACCTACGGCAAAGGCACTATCATGCGCCTCGGCGACAAACAGGCGGTGGAAGTGGAGGTCATCCCAAGCGGCTCGCTGAGCCTTGACCTTGCGCTCGGCTGCCTCGGCTATCCCAAAGGCCGCATCATCGAAATCTATGGCCCGGAATCATCCGGTAAAACGACGTTGGCCATCCACGCCGTCGCCGAGTGCCAGCGCAAGGGTGGCATCGCTGCCATCATTGACGCAGAGCACGCCTTCGACCGTTTTTATGCCGAAGGTTTGGGCGTGGACGTGAACAACCTGCTCATCAGCCAACCCGACAACGGTGAGCAAGCCCTCGAAATCACCGAAAACCTCATCCGTTCCGGTGCAGTTGACATCGTGGTCGTGGACTCGGTGGCTGCACTCGTGCCGCGCTCCGAAATCGAAGGTGAAATGGGCGACTCCAAAATGGGCCTCCAAGCCCGCTTGATGAGCCAAGCCATGCGGAAACTCACGGCAGCCATTGGTCGCACGGGCTGTACCTGCATCTTTATCAACCAGTTGCGCGAAAAAATCGGCGTGATGTTCGGCAACCCGGAGACCACGACAGGCGGCAACGCCCTGAAATTCTATGCTTCCGTGCGCCTCGACATCCGCAAAAGCGGCGCGGCCATGAAGGACAAGGACGGCAATGTGGTGGGCAATCAGGTGAAAGTGAAAGTAGTGAAAAACAAGCTCGCGCCGCCATTCCGGGTGGCTTCGTTCGACATCGTGTTCGGTGAAGGCATCTCCAAAACAGGTGAAATCGTTGACCTCGGCACCGACTTCGACATCATCCAAAAAAGTGGTTCGTGGTACGCCTACAACGGGGCCAAAATCGCACAGGGCCGCGACGCAGCCAAACAATTCTTGGCCGACAACCCAGAAGTGGCCCTCGAAATTGAAGGCAAAATCAAAGAAAAAGTAGCGGCTGGCGGCTCTGCCAAACAGGCCGCTGCTGCGAAAGTCGCCGCTGCCGCCGATAGCGAAGAAGACGATTTTTGATTTGAATCACCATATTTGTTGTTTGGGCGGGGGCGGTGGTTGGTTTTTGACCTGGGGCGGCCCGCGCCATTTTTGCGAGCCGATTTTTTAGGTTTCGCCGTTACTTCGCCACCAATCACCAACCACCCAATCACTCCATGATAGTTGTCACCGGAGCCGCAGGTTTCATCGGCTCGTGCATGGTCAAAAAACTCAACGACGAGGGCTACCGCGACATCCTCGCGGTGGACGAGTTTTCGCGCCCCGACAAAAACCGCAACCTCGAAGGCAAACAACTCTGGGGGCAAGTCCACCGCGACAACTTCGTGCGCTGGCTCGAACGCAACCACTCAGACGTGGATTTCATTTTCCACCTCGGCGCGCGCACCGACACGACGGAAATGAGCACCGCCATTTTTAACCAACTCAACATCGAGTACTCGAAGGCGATTTGGATGCTGTGTACGGGCTTCGCCATCCCTATGGCTTACGCAAGCAGCGCAGCGACCTACGGTTTGGGCGAATTGGGCTATGCCGACGACCACGCGAACATCCCGAACCTGAAGCCGCTGAACCCCTACGGCCAATCGAAACAAGACTTTGACGTGTGGGCGTTAGAGCAAACACAGGCCCCGCCCGCGTGGTCGGGCCACAAGTTTTTCAACGTCTATGGCCCGAACGAATACCATAAAGCCCGCATGGCTTCGGTCATTTTCCACACGGCCCGGCAAATCAAGGCCACCGGCGCGATGAAACTTTTTCGCTCCCACCGCCCGGATTTCCGCGACGGCGAGCAAAGCCGCGACTTCGTGTACGTCAAAGATGTAGTGGACGTGCTGATGCATTTCATGGAAAACCGTCCGGCCAACGCGATTTACAACCTCGGCACGGGCAAGGCCCGCACCTTCCTCGACCTTGCGACCAACACATTCCGGGCACTTGGCCTCGAACCCAACATCTCGTTCGTGGACACGCCCGCCGACATCCGCGACACTTACCAATATTTCACGCAGGCCGAGATGGGCAAACTGCGCCGCACGGGCTACATCGAGCCATTCCACTCGCTCGAGGATGGTATCGAAGACTATGTGAAACGGTACCTGCGCGACGAACAAATCTGGTAAAATCGCTCATTTTCATTCACCCAACCGCTCAATGAGTGCCCAACTCAAACGCTCGCTCACCCTCTACGGCCTGACGATGGTCGCCATCGGCGGTACGATTGGCAGTGGCATTTTCCGCACACCGGGCCGCATCGCCGATGCCGTGCATTTGCCCGAATATGTCATCGCGCTCTGGATTTTGGGCGGGTTGGTGGCCCTGACGGGCGCGCTCACTTTTGCCGAAATGGGCAGTATGTTCCCCGGCGCGGGCGGCCTGTATGTTTATTTGCGGGAGGCTTACGGCGATGCAGTGGCGTTTTTGTACGGGTGGTTTATCCTGCTCATCAGCACGTCGGGGGCGATTGCCGCGCTCGCGCTTGTGTGCTCGGAGCATATTTTATACCTGTTCGGGTATGGGCCGGGAAGTGGGCTGGCGATGCCGCTGGCCGTCGGGATTGTGGTTTTCCTGTCGGCGGTCAACATCTTGGGCGTGAACGTGGGCGAGTGGATTGCCAATATTTTCACGGGCGCGAAGCTCGCCGGGCTGCTGCTCATCATCCTCGCGGGCGTGTTCTTCGCCAACCCGATGGCGGCTTCGACCAATGCCCACACGACTTTCGCGCACACGCCGCCAGCCAATTTGTGGGGTGCGTTCGCGCTCGGTTTTGTGGGTGTTTTGTGGAGCGTCGGTGGCTGGCACCATGCCTCATACATGGCCGGCGAAACCGACAACCCGCAGCGCAATGTGCCCCGTGCCATGATGCTCGGCGCGGCGGTCGTGACGCTCGTTTATGTGCTGGCGAACGTGGCCTACATGCGCCTGTTGCCCATCGAAAGCATCGCCAAATCGAGCACAGTTGCTGCCGATGCGATGAGCACGGTGCATCGCAGCTTTGGTAATTTGATGGCGGTTTTGATTGCGCTTTCCACGTTCGGCAGCACGGGGATTTACTGCATGACCGCGCCGCGTATCTATTACGCGATGGCGAACGACGGCATTTTCTTCAAAAAACTGGCCGATGTCCACCCGAAATACCGCACGCCGATGAACGCGATTTTGGCACAAAGTGCGTGGTCGGTGCTGTTGCTGCTGGCTTGGGGCACGTTCGAGGCTATGGTGGATTACGTCACTTTCATTGATTTTGCCGGGCAGGTGCTTGTGGCGATGACCATTTTCACGTTCCGCCGCAGCCGTCCCGATGCGCCCCGCAGCTACCGCACTTGGGGCTATCCAATCACGCCGTTGGTGTTCATCGGCATTTGTATCTGGTTCATTGTCTTCACGTTGTGGCGCGATTCGGTGCAAGCGTGGGCGGGCATTGCGGTCGTCGCGCTGGGCTTGCCGATGTATCACTACTTCGCCACGCCCGCCTTGGCCAAGCACCGAGCGGCGTTCATGGGCATTTTTGGCACGGCGGTTTTGGCGGTGGCGGCTTTTTTCAAAATGGGGCTGCCGCTGCGTTTCCTCATCACCGCGCCGATTTTGGCGGGCGTTTTTTCGGCCATGCTGTTTTTGTGGAAGGGTGGGGAGGATAGAAAAACGGATGAAACAGAGGCGGCGGATTGAAACGGATTTTCTTGTTTCCCATCCCATCAAATGCGCCTAAACCAAATCCGGCACGGCACGTTACCTTTGCTCGACTCAATTTTGGCTCAACAATCACGCAACGATATGGAAACCGCAACTGCTGTAAAAAATCCGGTCATGCTCTACACCGAGCAAACGCCGAACCCCGAAACCCTCAAATACGTCACCAACCGCCTGCTTTTCAAGGGCATTGCCGATTTCAAGGACAAGGATTTGGCCGACGAATGGAGTCCGATGGCAAAAAGCCTCATGGAACTGCCGTATGTGAAGGCCGTCTATTTCAGCAACAACTTCGTGACCATCACCAAGGAGTTCAACTACGAGTGGGCCGATGTGATGCTGAAAATCAAGGAGTTCGTCAAAGACTACATCGAAAAAGGCGGCCCCATCGTGCGCGAGGGCTTCGCCGAGTTTTGGGAAAAACAAGCGCAGCAAAACTCCGCCGCGCAGTTCACGGGCGAGAACGGCGAAATCGCCAAGCGCGTGAAAGAATTGATTGACACCTACGTCAAGCCTGCGGTGGAAATGGACGGCGGCAACATCGAGTTCAAAAGCTTCGATGCGGGCCGCGTCCACGTCGTCATGCAAGGTTCGTGCAGCGGCTGCCCGTCCTCGACGGTCACGCTCAAATCCGGCATCGAAGGCATGCTCAAACGCATGGTGCCCGAAGTGACCGAAGTTGTGCAGGAAATGGAATAAATCCCGCCGCGCACATTCCCGTGCCAACGCCCCCGAAACGGACTGCCCGTTTCGGGGGCGTTGTTTTTCGGGCTGGCCGCGTGGCATATTCAAAAAAACAGTTGGCCCGCCGGCGTTTTCCCTGTCCCGTTTTTTCCGAAAACCGAACAGGCACGGCTCCGCCCCGATTTACTTTTGGCAAGTGACGCGGCATCGGGTTGGTTTCGCACTTTTTGCGGGTGCGTGCCGGGCCGGTTTTAGGGCCGCTAATCCGCACATCCTCCCTCCTCCACGCCTCGGCAAATACCTCTTTTCCGGTATAATTTTTGCCAGCCGAGACGGTAATATCACAACGGCCAACTGGTCGTAAAGCCTTGATTTCCAACTGAAAAAGCGTGTTTTGCTCCCGGCTGCTTTTGCGAAAAAGCGGGAGCCAAGCACGCCTTCCGCCATTGAAGCGACATGGCCTCCCCCCGCCCGACATCCAAATCTGCCAAGTTTCGACACAAACTTTTATGAAACAATCTCTCCTATTTTTCCTCCTCGCCGCCCTCGCTTTTGTGCCCGCATCGGCCCAAAACAACCTAAAAGCCGAGTACAAAAACGCCGCCTCGCTGCCGGATTTCCTCAACATCTGTGGCAATGCGGACGGCGTGGTGGTCACGGTGAAGACCGAAGGGCTTTCCGGCGCAACCCGTGCCAACATCTCGGCGGCCTTGCAACTGTTCCGGGGCGTGGAATTTGTCACACTCGACGCGGCCAACACCTCGCCCGGCGTGTCGGTCACGAACTTGGCAAACCGAAACCGCCCCGTTTTTTCGCTGCCCAATCTCTCGCCCAGCGGCACCAGTTCGGTCCAAATCGCCTTCTCGATTGCGGCCAATTGCGCCTACACCGATACCATCGCGGCCAACAACGACGCGGTGGTTTTTGATACTTGGACGTTCAGCTACAACCTCGGAAACCAGACCGGCCTGACCGAAACCGACGCGACCGAAGAATACCGCACGGCCTTCAAAGTGCCCACGTTCACGCTCACTTTTGACCAAAACGACCCGCCTGCCGCGAAAGTCGGCGACTGCTACCCGCGCACGCTGACGGCGGCCAATTCCGCGCTCGAAGGTTTCGTGGACACGCTGGTTTACACCGACGTTTTAGGTGCAGGCGTTTCGCTTAAACAACTGTACGTCAACGGAATAGCAATCCCATTCACGAAAACTGGCACGCCCACCGACACCACCATCACGGCCATCATTTGGGGCCAATGGTTCCAAACCGCGCTGCTCGGCGGCGGGCCGGGCGACGGCGACGTGTTCCTCGACCCCGACGAGCGCATCGTCATCCGCGAGGACATTTGCTTTGTCAATTGCGCCAAATCCGTGCTGTCGGCCCACTCGATTGGCTGGGGCTGCAAGGGCGAGATTTGCTCGGAAGCCATTGTCAACGGCTTTGTCCGCAAGGGCGACGGCGCACCCAACGCTTTGATTACCAACAATATATCGAGCACAGAAAATGTCAAAGTCGGCTACTGCAAGCCCGGCCAATACGTCATTCACTACGCCAACAACGGCTCCGAGATTGACCCCGGCTTTGCGACGATGAAGGATTTGGAAGTCCAAATCGGCCTGAACACGCAGGTTTTGTTGAAAACCACGCACGTCGAAATCACCAAAATCCAAATCGCCGGCCAAAACGTCGCGCCGCTCGCCACGACGACCGTGCTCGGCGGCAACCCGCTTTTTGCCAGCGACCCCGACGGCCCCGGCGGTTTGGAGGACGTGGACGGCGACGGATTTTTCGACGACCTCCGCACGGGCGGCACCTTCGATGTGCTCGTGGATTTCGAGTTCAACTGCGACAGCGCGAACATGATTGGCATGGATTCGCTGTGCCTCAACGAGTTCAACATCGCGTGGAACGCTTATTTGAAATACACCGACCCTTGCGCCGAGCGCGTGACCAAAAGCTTGCCGAACTTCGGCGGCATCCAGCACTCCAACGAGGAGAGCATCAACTGCGTTGACCCCGATGCTTTTCCCGGCCAGCCGTTCATGGTGCAGCACGTCGAAACACGCGGCGTTCGCACATTTGAAAAAGACTGCGGCGGCACCGAACGCCTCGTCGCGTGGGTCAAACTCCCGGCGGGCGTGACGGCAGACGTATCGGCCGTGCGGCTTTTCAAAAACAACTCCACAACGCCGACCACGCTGCTCAGCCACACGACCAGCAACGACACGCTCTACCTGTTTTTCGATGCGACCACTGCGGTCATCAACGGCAAATACGATTTCAACCTCTGGCTCACGCCCGATTGCTCGCTCGCGCCGGGCCGCATCCCGATTCCGTTCGGCGTGTATTTTTCCTGCCCCGACTGCGGCTGCAAGCACACATGGTTTTGCACGGTGTTCGACGGGCCGCAATTCCACCCAACCAACCCGCCTTGCCCCATTGGGGTGACTTGCCCGAAAGGTGTGCAAACCACTGATTTCCAAGTAGAAAGGACGACGTTCGGGTTCAACAGCGCGGCCTACACCGCCCCGATGAACCCCGCCAACGCAAACAAAAAGGTGGCGATTTTTTGCGACACCGTGAAAATGACCGTCTCCAACGTCATCGGTGCCACGCCCGTGACCGACAGCCTCGGCGTGGTGATTTCGTATGACAACGTGGACTACCTGAAAGACACAAACGAGATTTTCCTGTTCCGGCGCGGCTTCGTGCAAATCAAAAAAACGGGCGGGCAAATCCTCAACTGTGCCCTCGACTCCACCGACCTGCACATCGTCCGCGACGACACCACCAAAACCCTGACTTTCCGGCTCGACCGCTGCCTGACCATGCTCGGCACGACGCTCGCGCCGGGCGATTCGCTCAAGTTTTTCGGCTGGTTCATGGTCAATCCCGCAGGGCCGATGATTGACAATTTCCGAAAAGTGCCCAACCTGCGGGCCTACGGTTTTGCCATTTTTGACGGCCAAGAATTTGCTTGCGACAACTACGGCGCGAACTTTTCAGTCGCCAAAATCCCGACCGTGTTTGCCCCGCCGGGCGGCTCCGAATTTCCGCGCGGCTGCTCGACCACGCCTTTCCAGTACCGTTTGGTGACGAAAAACGTGGGCTTTTCGCAGTTTTACACAGGTGGCGAATTTTACCCGGCGGTCAAAGTGGACAGCCTCGTGCTCGATTATGACACGGCGTTTTTGGCCGTTTTTCAAAACCTGAAAGTCGAGGTCAGCATCCCCGGCCACCCGAAATTCGGCAACAATTTCTTCGTCATTCCCTCGCTTTCGGCGGCGGACGGCGGGCACTATGTCGCACGGTTCGACACGCTGGCGCGAGTGCCGAGCTACAACGCCGTCACCTCGTATTCCTTCAATTTGCGGATGTCGGTCACGCCCGGCTGCGAGAGTTTGACGGGCAGTTCGCTGGGCAACAGCCAGTTCAAAATGAACCCGACGCTGCACTACACCGACCGGTTTTTTGCCAAAAACTTCGGCGACGGCAGCTGCGCCGACGAGCGCACCGATGCCCGCACGCAAAACCTCACCTACTCCGACCCGCCGACCGTGAGTTTTGAACCCGTGACCAATCCCAATCTGTTGCTCCAAAACGACACTGCCGAGTGGGTCATCAAACAGTGCAACACCTCCACGAAATCCGACGCGAGCCAAACTTGGCTGGCCGCCGATTTCGACACCGCACAGCTCGAAATCATTGGTTTTGAACTACTTGACAATCCCGCCAACCCGCAAAACCTGCCGCTGAAAACCTACGGCAACGGCCAAATTTTCGCGCTCACGCCAGCCGTACTGCGGCAGGCTGGCACGAACACGCCCGTCCAAATCTGCAACACCATCCGCATCCGCGCGATTTTGAAACAGTGCGGCACCTTCCCCGTCGGCCTCCGCATGGGCTGGCAATGCGCCGCCATCACCGACCCCAACTGGACACCCGACGACTACGAACCCTGCACCGAAGAAACACTCGACCTCAGCGTGACCGCGCTCGACCCGATGCTCGACGCGACGGTCATCAACCAGCCCGCCGAATACCCAAGTTTGTGCGACACATTGAGCATGGATTTGCTCGTGCGGAACACCGGACAAGGCCCGGCTTTCGACGTAAGTAGCACATTTTCAATCCCTTTGCTCGGCGCGACGCTGGTGCCGGGCAGTGTGGAAATCGCGTGGCCCTCGGACTCCGCGTTCCAGCCCGCGCTGTTCGACCCCACATTTGTCGGCAACACACTCCGGGGCAAATACTACCGTTACGGCAGTTTCGACTCGCTGCACACGGGTCTCGCCGCCGACGGTTTGCCGGGCTTCGACGCGCTCGCGCCGGGCAAAACCAACGAGTTCAAACTGCGGTACAAATTCACGACGGGCTGCGAGTTCGTCGGCGGCGTGCAGACTTTTTACCGTTTTTCGGGCAAAAAAGCCTGCGGCACGCCCACCAACACCGAATCCGGCGAAAGCCTGCCTATCCAAGTCGCGGGCATTTCGGCCAACGGCACGGCACGCTTCGAGGTCGGTTTTGGCGCGGGCAGCATTTTGGCGGCGGGCGGCACGAGCCAACTGGAAATTTTCGCCCAAAACACAACCGCCGTCGCCTCCGACTTGCAGGACAAAATCCAAGTCAAACTGCCCACCAACATCGTCTATCAACCCGGCTCGTCGGTGGCCGTGCAGCCCGGCGGCTGGTCGCCCGGCAACCCGCAAACCCAGACGGTCGGCGGCATCCAAATTTTGACGTGGACGCTCCCGGCGGGCCTTTTGCAAAACGACACGGCGACGCTCCGATTCGCCGTCGCCACGCCCGCGCTGGCCTGTAACAGCGATTTGGAAGCCTCGGTCTTGACGGTGCGGAGCATCAATTACTCGTGCCCGAACGGCGCGTTGACCTGCCCGGTGAACGTGCTGACGACCGACGGCGGCGAAAAATTCTTCGATTTGAACATCGGCCAACACGCCGATTTCGCTGGGCCGGACGTGCAAATCTGCCCCGGCGGCAGCGTTCAATTGAACGCCGCGCAGCCCGGATTTTCGGATTATTCGTGGTCGCCCGCTGCAAGTTTGGATGACCCGATCGTTGCCAATCCCGTCGCAAGTCCCTCGCAAACAACGACTTACACTGTGCTGGCGATTGACCAAGACGGCTGCGCCAATGTGGACGAAATCACGGTCAGCATCGGCAGCAGCCTGATGGTTTTGGCGGGCAGCGACGACGCGAGCTGCGGCCAAAACACGGGCGCGGTGGTCGTGACCGTGCTCGGCGGCAGCGGAAACTACACCTACCATTGGTCGCCGAACGTCTCGACGGGCGCGGCGGCCAGCAACCTCGCGCCGGGCACTTACCTCGTGACCGTGACCGACGCGACGAACGGCTGCACCGAAGAGGCGTTTGCCAGCGTGAACATGATTGGCAGCGCGGTTTCGGTGGCTGCGGTGGCGATGTCGGCCACGACCGTGAACCCGACGAGCGGCAAGATTTCGCTGAACATCGCGGGCGGCTCGCAGCCATTCACGATTGCTTGGGCAGGGCCGGTCAGCGGCTCGCAATCGCTTGTGAATCAACCAGTTTTCGCCATTCAAAACCTGACGGCTGGCGCGTACACCGTGACCGTGACCGACGCAAACGGCTGTTCGGGCACGGCTTCGGCGACGGTTTTGCAGGATGTGATTGACAATTTGAGCCTCGTGGTTTCGACGCAAGCCGACACCTCGTGCTGTGTGGGCAAGGGCCTGATTTTCCTGACGGTCGGCGGCGGCGTGGGCAATTACCAGTTCGCTTGGTCGCCCGTGCCCGGCGCGGTGGCCGACCTCGGCGGCGGCGTATTCCGCGTGGACGATGTGGAGGCTGGCACCTACTCCGTGACCGTGACCGACGGCTCTGGCCTGACGCGCACGGCCTCGGCGACGGTGGCCGACGCTTGCCAGTGCGCCGAAATTTTTGAGGACGAAGTGGTGCTCGTGCCTTCCGGCGTGGAGGCGTTTTGCGTGGGCATTCCCTATCTTTTCATTGATTATTACCCGATTTATGTCAACGGCAAACTGTACGACGGCCCGGTGCACCCCTGCGATTTCGACACGGTGGTGTATTATGCTTTCTCGTTTTTGCCGGGCGAAGGTTTTGATGGGCCGTACAAATTGCAGCGTTGGCAGGGCAAGGGGCAGGTCATCGAGAACGTGGTTTTCCAAGATTTGTACGACCTGACCGACAGCCTGAACACTTGGGAACCCGACGGCGCGTGGCTTTTGGATGACGCTACGAGCCTGATTTTTGGCGGCGACCCGTTCGACCAAAACGAGTATGGGCCGATGGAAATCACCCACCTGCCGACCCAGAGCCGGTTTTTGGTCAACACGAACTACACGGGATTTGCCTACGGCACGGAGATTTTTGTGGAGCCATTTGACGGCAAAGTGACGATAACTGCTTATGATTCAACGACTTGCTGCGCCGATTCGGTCTGCGTCATTTTCGTGAACCCCTGCGAGGATTTGCTCCCAGTGGAGCCTTTCATCGCCTACACCGACGCGCCACAGGTGTGCATCCCGATTCGGTACGATAGCCTGTTCAACTACTTCGTGTTCGTGGACAACCTGACCGTGACGGGCCTCGCGGCTTCGTGCAACGGCGGTGCGGGCAGCCAAGTGCCGGTGGCTGGCCTGCCGGGTTTCCATGAAATGATTGTGATTGACACCGTGCGATGGTGCGCCGATACCACGCCGCTGCTGCTCATCGAACGCCCGACTTTGACGACGCTTCGGTTCACGACCCAACAAGGCGTACCGCTGGCAAACATGTGCGTGCAGCCCGACGGGCAACTGGGTTTCAGCCTTGATTTCAACTACTGCGAACTGCCCAAAAACGGTACGGCCACCCAAACACAGCCCAATGGCCTGTGCTTCAATTACGCGCCCGATGCGGCCTTCGTCGGTTACGATTCGATGTGCGTGACGCTTTGCGACGAGTACGGCATTTGCGACACGACGCTTTACATTTTTGAAATGAAAGCCGGGCTGCCGCCCCTGCTGACGCAGCGCGATACATTCTACCTGACGACCCAAATCAACACACCCATCAACGGTATCTGCTTGCCAACCAATGAGTTACAAAGCGCACCGACAGGCTTGGGCTTTTGCAGCGGGCCGAATCACGGGGTGTATATCCCGACGGGCGTGCCGTGTTTCAACTATATGCCCAACCTCGATTTCGCGGGCATTGACCAAGTGTGCGCCTTCGTCTGCGACGCGACGAACACCTGCGACACGGCCATTTTCATCATCATGGTCGAAACACCCGACACTTCCGGTGCTATGCCCAACGTGGACACGGTGTTCATCAGCATGCCCGTCAACACACCGTACACCGGGCTTTGCCTCTCGACGGCGGAACTTGCGGGCACGGTGAAAGCGGGCGTGAACAGCTGCGCCCCACCCAAGCACGGGCAGTTTTTGACCACCGGGGCGACCTGCTTGAATTTCGTGCCCGCACACGGTTTTGTCGGTTTGGACACGGCCTGCCTGTTCATTTGCGATGATTTGGACAAATGCGATACGACCATCGTGGTCATCATGGTCACGCCGAACGACTCCACGCCCGACAACCACAACATCAGATTCGACATACTTCAACTGACCACCTTGGTCAACACGCCCATAGCCCAAACCTGTCTGGACTTGACCGAACTGCCCGGCAAGCCGGAAAACATGACCATCCTCGAATTGCCGAAATTCGGGTTTGCGTCCCCGACGGGCAGCAGCATCGGGTGTTTCAGGTACGAGCCGGAAAAGGCATACATCGGCAGCGATGCCATGCTCATCATGGTCTGCGACGACCTCGGCCTGTGCGACACGACGCTGGTGGAAATCAAAATCCTGCCCGACAACCAGCCGCTCCCGCCGACCCGCGACACGCTTGATTTCACAATGTTGGAAAACACCACGCTGTCCGGCATTTGCCTCGATGAGTCCGAGTTGGGCGGGCCGGGCACGGCGTTCGAGTTTTGCGGAGGCTTGGCGCACGGCGACCTCGGCACGGTGGGGCTGCCGTGTTTCACTTACACGCCCGCCCCGGATTTTGTGGGCGCGGACGAGGTTTGCCTCGTCCTTTGCGACGCGGGTGGCCTGTGCGACACGACGCTCGTGCGGATTCAGGTTTTGCCCGATAACCCGCCGCCCTCCGGGCCAACGCTCGATACCCTTGCGCTGACCGTTTTTATCAACATCCCCACCGGCCAAATCTGCCTCGACACGAGCGAGCTGACCGGTGCGCTCTTTGGTGGCCCTGCCATTTGCGCGTTTGGGCAGCACGGCACGTTCGACTTCCCCGGCGGCCCCTGTTTTGTGTACTACCCCACGCCGAACTACCTCGGCCCCGACGAGGCTTGCCTGTTCGTGTGCGATGACAACGGCGTGTGCGACACGACCATCCTGCTCATCAAAGTCATTGATACACAAGGTGCTACGACGGTGGACACCATCCAACTGACCACGCTCGAAAACGTGCCAATCATCCTCACTTGCCTCGACACGACGGAACTGCCCGGCAACGTGGCCTACATGGATTTCTGCGGGCTGCCGCAAAACGGCACGTTCACGAGCCTGAGCGCGTCGTGTTTCCGCTTCGACCCCGCCCCGAATTTCGTCGGCAACGACTTGGGTTGCATCGTCGTCTGCGACGACGCGGGCGTGTGCGACACAACTTTCGTAAAAATCACGGTGCAGGACAACGCACAGGGGCCAACGCCGGGTTTCCTCGTGCTGACCACCCCGAAAAACACGCCCATCACGGCCATTTGCCTCGACGAATCGGAACTCAACAGCTCGGCGGTGAGCTTCGGTTTTTGCGGCGGGCAGATTTACGGGACGGTCAATTCGGTCGGCGTGCCATGCTTCGAGTACACGCCCAACGCGGATTTCGTCGGCGACGATTTTGCCTGTGTGTACATCTGCGACGCGACCGGCCTCTGCGACACGACCACGCTTTACATCACCGTGACCGATATCGTGCCCCCCCCCGCCCCGACGGTGGATACACTGCGCATCATGACGACCGAAAACGTGCCGCTGCCCATCATTTGCCTCTCCACTGTGCAGCTGACAGGCACACCCAACGACTTGATTTTCTGCGAGTTGCCGCAAAATGGGACGTTCACAGCCACAAGCGATTCGTGTTTTTCGTTCACGCCGAACACGGATTTTGTCGGCCAAGACACGGGCTGCGTCATCATCTGCGACGGCCAAAACGTGTGCGACACAACCATCGTCCTCATCACGGTTTTGCCCGACCAAACGGGCGGCCCGACGGTGGACACGGTGCGGCTGACGACTTTGGAAAATGTGCCGCTGCCGAACATTTGCGGCGACGTGAGCGAAATCGGCGGCCCGGCCACGAGTTTCGACATCTGTGATTTCCCGGCAAATGGCGACGTGGCAGGCATCCTCGCGCCCTGCGTGACGTATTCGCCAAACGCGGGTTTCACCGGGCTGGACACGTTCTGCCTCGTGGTTTGCAACGACCAAACATTGCTGTGCGACACGACCATTTTCATCATCACCGTGCAGCCCGACAACGGCGGCCCGCTGCCGCAAATTGATACCGTCCGCCTGACGACTTTGGAAAACGTGCCGCTCACGAACCTTTGCGCGGACTTGAACGAAATCGGCGGCCCGGCCACGAGCTTCGATGTGTGCGGCTCGCCGGCGAACGGCAGCCTGACGAACATCGCCGCGCCCTGCGTGGACTACGAACCGAACTTGGATTTTGTCGGCCAAGACACGTTCTGCCTCGTGGTTTGCAACAGCCAAACTTCGCTGTGCGACACAACGATTTTCGTCATCACCGTGCAGCCCGACCAAACGGGCAGCCCAACGGTGGACACGCTCCGCCTGACCACGCCCGAAAACACGCCGCTGCCAAACATCTGTGCCGACCTTTCCGAAATCGGCACGGCGACGGCCATGACCATCTGCGAACAACCGGCCAACGGCACGGTCATGGGCGTGTTCCCGCCGTGCGTGTCGTATTCGCCGAATCTGGATTTTGTGGGCGTGGACACGTTCTGCTTTTTCGTCTGCAACGCGCAGGGGCTGTGCGACACGAGCATCGTCATCGTCACGGTGACGGACACGACGACCGCCAACCCGAACCCCGAACCGGACACCATCCGCATCACGACTAACTACCAAACCGTATCGGACACCTTCTGCCTTTCGACGGCTGACTTGTCCGGGTCGGTGGCCGACCTGACGTTCTGCGGGCTGCCCGCACACGGGACGTTCGCGCAAATCGGCGACACTTGCCTGACCTACACGCCCGACGCGGGTTTCGTGGGCAACGACACGGCTTGCGTCATCCTTTGCACGGCCAACGGGACGGACTGCGACACCACTATTATTATATTGACGGTGTTGCCGCCGGGGGATTGCGATATTTTCGCGGAAGACAGCATCTCGCTGGAAATCCCGTCCACCGACCCGTTCGGCACGATTTGCCTCGATAGTTTCTCGTTGATGAACCTGCTGGATTTCGACTTTTTCGACAACGGCCAACCCTACGCGAACGGCTTTTTCGGCTGCAACTACGACTCGTGTTTTGCCTACACGTATTTCACGGTGCCGGATTTGGGCCAAATCGGGCCGTACCGACTCGATTTTTGGTATTTCAACGGCGACACGCTGACGTTGCCGACTTTCCAAAACATCGCGGAATTGGCCGATAGCATCCAAGCATGGGACCCGCAAGGCGGCTGGCAACTCGACCCGTCCACGCTGACCATCCGCACTTGCTCGGCCACTTGGAAAAATTACGGCGACATCAAAATCACACAACTCGGCACGGCGGGTGTGGCCGAAATCGAAATCAACGTGAACCTGCAACCGCAGGGCACACAAATCCGCCTCACGCCGGGCCAGCACTTGGTCACGGTGTTCGGGCCGGATTGCGTGGACTCGTTGTGGGTCAACGTGATGGTCTCGAACGAACTCGTCCTTGACACCTTCATCTATTTGGACGAGCCGCCCGGCACGATTTGCCTCGACGATTTGGGCATCAACACGGCCTCGATTACCGATGTGCAATTCCTTTGCCCGGACGCGAGCGGCACGAAGGTGGCTTTCAATTTCGATGCGACGACCAACTGCCTGACCTTCGATGGCCTCGCGGTGGGCGCGGACACGTTCTGCCTGAAACTACAACTCGGCACGGACTCGTGTTTTTACCTGACGGTGCGCGTGACTGTTTTGGAGCCGCTGCCTTGCACGGGGTTCATCGCGGCGAGCCAACTCGCCGCCGTTTCGCCCGATTGCCAAGAGGCGGAAGTTTGCGTGGATTTCCCGTTCGCCTTGCTGTCGCAGTATTCGGTGACGGACGGCAACATTGCGGCCACGACTTTTGCCTGCCCGACCAACCCGCAGGGCGTGACCGAAACGGGCTTCGTGCTGCAAGGCTTGGGCACGCACACGCTCATTTTCACGAAAAATAGCGACCCAACTTGTGCCGACACGGTCACGGTGGCGGTCTCGTGCAGCGTGCCGGGCGAGTTTTTGGTGTGGATTGACACGATTTTTACGGGCCAAACCGACAGTCTTTGCTTCGATACGACGGGCAAGGGAGCAGTGGTCAGCATGGTGAACAACTGCCCCGGATTGAGTGGCCAATTCGTTGATTTCCAATTGGATACGCAGGTGGGCTGTGTGTTTTACACGGGCGTGGACGACACGGGCACCGACACGGCTTGCGTGGTCGTATGCTTTGCCAACAACCAATGCGACACGGTGCTGCTCGTCGTGGCCGTCGTGCCACCGCTGCCGCTGGACAGCCTGCCGCCCATCGCGGTCAACGATTTCGATACGCTGTACGACAACAGCCTGCAATTCATCCCCGTGCTGGCAAACGACACGCTGAACGGCCTTCTGACAAGCATCCGAATCCTGACACAACCGGAGCATGGCTCCGTGTCGCTGCTGCAAGGTGGGGTTTTGACCTACGACCCGCAGCTGAACTACTGCAAAGCCGTGCCCGATAGCCTGCAATACGAGATTTGCAACCCATTCGGCTGCGACTCGGCGTGGGTGTTCATCCACCGGCCTTGCACGGAAATTGAGATTTACAATGGATTCTCACCGAACGGCGACGGCATGAACGAAGTGTTTTTCATCGAAGGCGTGCAGTTTTTCCCCGGCAACTTCCTGCAAGTTTTCAATCGCTGGGGGACGTTGGTGTTCAGCCAAAAAGACTACCTGAACACTTGGCGCGGCACATGGAACGACCAAGACCTGCCCGACGGCGTGTATTTCTACGTCTTCGACGACGGCACGGGGCGGATTTTCAAAGGGCACTTGATGATTTTGAGGTAGCCCGCACCGCCGCGAAACACGGGTAACGAGGGCGCAAAGTCTTGGCTAACAAGGCTTTGCGCCTTTTGTGTTTTTGGCCCGCAGCTTTCCCACAGATGAATCTGTGGGCTGTGAATGAAAAATCCTGCCGGATTTTCTATCCCAGAAAAGTCGCTTGAAGTGTTGGCGCACGGACAATCGAAGTTTGGCTCGCCCGGTACTTTTGCTGTCAAAAAGTGAGAGGGTGAGAAGTGTGAGGCGGTGAGGTGTGAGACGGTGAGAAAT
>JBKBIC010000063.1:0-22415 GCA_046299435.1 Saprospiraceae bacterium | reverse complement strand
CGGCAAAAAGGCCCCAAACCGAAACTCGACCCGGGCATTTACAAAGAGCGCAACGTCATCGAGCGGCTCTTTTGCCGACTCAAAGAGTGCCGTCGCGTCCTGACCCGTTTTGAAAAATTGGCAGACGCTTTCTTGGCTTTTGTTCAACTCGCTTTCATTCGGATGACATTGAAAAGGTATTTTTCAGACAAACCCTAAACGGAGTAGATATTCCCGGCGCGACTTCAGAAAGTTACCCTGCCATGCAAGCGGGCAGTTACACGGTGGTCGTCACACAAAACGGCTGCCCGCCCACCTCGTCGGCAACGGTGGTCACGGTAAATACCGCGCCCACCGCCAGCGCGACCATCGCGCCCGCAAACTGCTCGCAATCAACGGGTGCCGTCAATCTGACGGTAACTGGCGCGACGGGAACGCCGACATATTCATGGAGCAACGGCGCGACGACGCAAAACCTGAGCAACGTCCCGGCAGGCAACTACGGCGTGACCGTGACCAGCGGAAACGGCTGCACGGCCACCGCCTCGGCCACCGTCCAAAACACCGACGGCCCCAGCGCTTCGGCCTCGGCCACAAACCCACTTTGTTTTGGGCAAAACGGCTCGGTCAGCCTCGCGGCCAGCGGCGGCACGGGCGCGCTCACGTTCAAATGGAGCACTGGCGCGACGACGCAAAATCTGCCCTCCGTCCCGGCAGGCAACTATACCTGCACCGTGACCGACGCGAACAACTGCACCGCCGTCGCGTCGGTCACGGTGAATCAACCGGCCCAACTGGTTTGCTCGGCAGCGCAGCAAAGCCCCGCCACCTCGAACATATCTGCCGACGGCAGCGCAACGGCAACCGTCAGCGGTGGCACGGCACCGTTCACCCTGAATTGGTCAGGCCCAACGCCGGGACAACTCCCCCCTCAGGGGGTTGGGGGGACGCTATCCAACTTAAAATCAGGCAATTACACGCTTACCGTCACCGATGCGAACGGCTGCACGAGCAGCACAGCGTTCAGCATTTCCAACAGCCAGCCCTGTGCCATCGCTGTTTCAGTCGCGCCAAAGAACACGGTCTGCGGCTTGCCCAACGGCTCGGCCACCGCGACGGTCGGTGGCGCAAACGGCTCGTTTTCAGTTGTTTGGAGCAGCGGCGGGGTCGGGGACGCGGTCGCCGATTTGCCGCCGGGCAGTTTTTCGGTCACCGCCACCGATGCGACGGGCTGCGCGGACACGGCTTTTTTCAACATCGGGGCCTCTGCCAATCCTGTGTCCGTCGTGCTGGACGCGCCCGCAGGCGTTTGCGCGGGCGAGCAAACCACGTTGACGGCTGTGCCATCGGGCTGCGCGGACTGTCATTTCGCATGGAGCGACGCGCCGGGGCTGGATTGGCCGACGCACCAAGTGGGGCCGACGGCAGCGGCGACGTTCTCGGTCACGGCCACCGACGCGCAAGGCTGCACGGCTTCGGCCACGCACCCGCTGGAGGTTTGGGCGAAGCCGACGGCGGTTTTGAGCGGCGACACGGTGGTATGCCCTGGGACACCGACCCGGCTCCGGCTCGATTTGACGGGGAAATCGCCATGGCGTGCGGCACTTTCGGACGGGCAGGAAACCATTGCCTTGCCTGTCATCGAGTCTTCGCCGTTTTGGTTCGTGACGAAAAACATGGGGGCCGACGGGGTCTTCCAATTGGAAGAGGTCGCAGATGCGCGTTGTGCCGACGGTGCGCCGGCGGGCAGTGCGCTGGTCGAGGTACCGCTTTTCAGTTTGGCCAACGATTACAAGAAAATCAACGAAGACCAAACGGAATACACTTTCGAGCCGCTCGAAAACGACGATGTGCCGGCGAGCCTTTTTGATTTGGAGTTTGACCGGCTCTCGGACCCCAAACACGGCATCTTGCTCCGCGAGGGCTACAAGTTCTTGTACCGGCCCGACAACACGCAGTACACCTTGCAGGACTCGTTCCAATATTTTGTCCGCCTTTCGCCCTGCGGCGTGGCCGATACGGCTTGGGTGTTTTTGGCCGATACGATTCCCTGCCCGGTCGTCACCTTTTCGCCGGACAGCATCCCGAACGTCATCACGCCCAATGGCGACGGGCTGAACGATTGCTTCGAGCCGATGCGGGCTTTCGACCCGGCGGTTTACACCGGCGACCTGACCATTTACAGCCGCTGGGGAGAGGTGGTTTTCCACTCGTCGCGGGGCGATGGCTGGATGGGCAAGAACCCGAACGGCAACCCCGTGCCACAGGCCACTTATTACTGGGTGCTGAAACTGACCCGCCTTGACGGGGCAGTGATACCGCCCAAGACAGGCTCATTGGCGGTGCTCAACGAGTGAGCTGCTGCCGCGTTTTCATTCGCAAGGCCCGCTGCCGAAGCCCCGTGCTCGGCAGCGGGCCTTGCTTTTTGGGTTGGTCTTGAAAAAAAATCGCTCGCTTGGGTACTGACGCATGGGGGCTTCCACTCATAGTGGATAGCCAATGGTGGCTATGGACCAACATTTTTCACCAACCAAAATCATTGTACACAATGAAAAACATTCGAAATCTTCTCATCCCGCTCCTCTGCTTTTGGGCAGCCCTATCGGTCAAGGGGCAGGGCATCAACGGCGTGGCCGTGAACCCAAGCCCTGCCTACACGAGCAGCTATGTGACGGCAACGGTGGAGTACTACCTCGGCAACGGCTGTTGGAGCTTCACGGGCCAGTCGTCGTATTGGTCGGGCACGACGCTCAACGTGTTCGCCGATTTTTACAACAGCGGCCAGCCTTTTTGCCCGATGATTTACAGCACCGGGACGTTTTCGCTGAGCCTCGGCTACCTATCGGCCAACAACTACACCATCAGGGTCTGGGACTACGACTCTGGCGGCCTGCTGTTCACACAACCCTTTACCGTTTACAATGGCGGCGGCAGTGGCGGCTCCAACGGTTGCGGCAACCCCGTGGTGATGGCTTGCGGCAACACCTACAACGGCAACAACAGCATCGGGGGGTACAACTGGAACAGTTACACGGCCAACAACGGCAGCACACCGTTCACGGACATGACCGGCCCGGAGACCATCCACCAGTTCACGCTGGGCAGCACGTCCAACGTGACCATCACGTTGGGCAACCTTTCGGCTGACCTCGATTTGATGCTGAACCCGGCTTGCAGCAATTCGGGCATCATCGCATGGAGCGGCAACAGCGGCAACACGGGCGAGCAAATCGTGTACACGAGCCTGCCCGCCGGCACCTATCGCATCATCGTGGACGGCTGGAGCTATGCGGTGAGCGATTACACGCTCTCCCTGTTGTGCAGCAACACATCGCCCTGCGGCACGCCGTCGGCACAACAAATCAACGTGACCAATGCCACCCAAACCTCCGCCACTTGGAGTTGCTCTATGTCAGGGGCTACCTCCTACCAGTACCGGTACAGGCGGTCGGGCACGTCGTCGTGGACATCCCTTTCGGGCGTGTCGTCCGGCACGGTGACGGTGAACGGGCTTTTGGCTTGCACCACTTACGATGTGCAGGTGCGTGTTTACTGCCCCTATTTTGGCTGGACATCCTATTCCGGCACCAAAACTTTCCAGACGCAGTGCGCGCCGTGCAGCGCGCCCGCCCCCAGCCAGCTTTTTGCGACCAACGTCGGGCAGACCTCCGCAACGCTGAACTGCACCCCCATCGTTGGGGCACTGGCATACGATTGGCAAATCCGCCCCTACGGCACCAGCACTTGGACCGACCTGCCGGGCGCGACCACCAACTCCACCTTCGTGAGCGGCCTGCTGCCCAATACCCTGTACGAGTTCAGGGCCTCTGTGCGGTGCAGCAACGGCACATGGTCGGCATGGTCTGTGCCCGCCACTTTCTCCACTTCGTTCAGCGACCCGTGCTCGGCAGCCCAAAGTGCCAGCTGCGGCGGGTTCTACACGGGCAGCACCTTGGGCGCAGTCAATTTCTTTTCCAACTACAGTTGTACCAACTGGGACGAATCCGGGGGAGAGCGCATCTTCCGGGTCAATTACACGGGCGGCACGCTCACTGCCTCGCTTTCAAACTTGAGTTTTGATGCCGATGTCTTCATCCTGAGCGCCTGCTCCAGCAACAACTGCCGGGCTTCTGGCGACGACTTCGCCACACTTTCCGGTGCAACGCCCGGTGTTTATTACATCGTGGTGGACGGCTATCAAGGGCAAAGCGGCAGCTTCGCATTGAGCATTAGCTGCAACAGCGGCAATGCGAGCAATGACGAACCTTGCTGGGCGACTGTACTCACCGCAAACAATGCCTGTAACCCCACAAGCTCATCCAACGTGGGCGCAACCATTACCCAAAACCCATCGCCCGGCACTGTGTCCAATTGTTTTAACAGCAACATGAGGGACGTGTGGTTCAAATTTACAATGCCCAGCACGGGGAAAGTCTATTTCTACACCTTCGCCGGCAGCCTCACCGATGCCGTCCTTGCTGCGTACAGCGGAGAGGACTGCTCAAACCTGACATATTTCGGCTGTATTGACGACACACCCAACGATGCCATGCCATCGGGCACCATCACCGGCACGCCCGGCAATACCTACCACCTGCGGGTCTGGGGGTACAATGGGCAGACCGGGACGTTTTCCATCTGCCTGCAAACCGCGTACTCGCTCGAAGGCCCGGACGGCGACGAAAGCCGCACCGCCGACGGCATCTATCCCCCCGACCCGGCTGCAGAAACCGACAATACCGCACAGAGCTCGGAGCCATCCGAACCGCCTGCCCAAGCAGGCGCAGAGACTGGCGAAGAAGCGGCCGAGCGGAGCAGTACCACGCCAGAACCGGCCCTCAACCTCTTCCCGGTGCCCGCAACCGACCGCCTGACTATGGCCGTCAATATGCCGAAAGAGGACACAGTTGACGTACAAGTGTTCGATATGACCGGGAAACTCGTGCTCTCGCGCAGCGATATCCGAGGCGAGGCGGGCACGCACAGCGAATTGTTCGATGTCTCCAGCCTGCCTGCCGGCACCTATGTTGCCAAGGTGCAAGTAGGCGGAAAAGTGCTTACTGGGCGTTTTACAAAAGTGGAATGAGCGAAATGATAGCCGCCTGCGGTAAACGTTGAAGCGGGGAGCTGCTCTTGGCAGCTCCCCGCGCCCGCTTGGGCGACTGGTCGCCTTCGTCAATGCCGCCGCTAAGAGCAACCAAAATGCGGTATCGGAGTGCCCGGAAAATATCGCCATGAATTGTTGCACGGCAGTCAGGTTGGCCATGGTTTCTACCGCCGAAAACCCAAGTCCGCGATTTCAAGTACCCCCTGAGCCAAGAGCCAATTTTTCAAGCCTGCCAATTCGCCATCTCCCGCGTAAAGCACGATGTTTTCTTCCCCGGATTTTGAAATCGCCCTGAGTCGGTCTTCGTAGTGGCGGTCGCAATCGTCGGTGCTGAAATTCAGTTGCCGCAGCTCCGAAATCCGCAAAATCACGGCCAATTCCCGGCGGGCAAATCCGATTCTATCATTTGGCAAATCAAGCCAGACGGCCAGCGTTTTGCCCGATTTCTCCAATGCTTCTGCAATCGGCTTGGGGGTCAGGCGAACGGAACGGCTGGCGCGGTAATTGTCATGCAGTTGAAGCATCTGCGGTTCAAAAAACACCATGCGGAAGCCTTCCCCAGCAGCAATTTGAAGGTTGTTCGAGTAGTCTTCGGTCAGGAATTCCGGGTAGCGGGTTTCGTTCCAAATGGAAAGCGAGGCGTGTTCGTCAAAATCGCGGTTGGCCCGGGTGAACTGGCTGGAATCCGACCAAAGGCATGAGATTTTCAGCCCTTCGAAGCTCCATTCGCTGTGCAGTTGGTCGGCGCGTTCCCAACCGCCCGTGGGCTTGCCGAAAAATTGGGCGAGGTGGTTTTTCAAAACCCGGTAATTGTCCTTGCCGCCGCCGCCGAATGCCACAAAAAAGCCAAAATAATCAATCGGCACATCGAGCCTGAGTTTGGAGTGCGGGTTGCTGCGGCTGTCGTGGATTTCCAGGCGGTTCGCCAATTCCAAGCCCGCGAGGCGCACGGGCGCGTTCAAACGCCAGACCGGCCAGCCGAAAACGCCTTTTTCGTGCGAAAAACCGGGCGTTTTCGGCAAATCGCCTTCCGAAGTTTTCCAATCGAATGTCAGCCAACGGCCTTTAAAAAAATATTGAAAACCCTCGCGCAACGCTTGGCGGACGGCTTGTGGTTCGGCTTCGTGCCCTTGCAGGATTTTGGCGTTTGGCGGCGGGCCCGCTTTTTTTGAAAACCACATAGTCGAATCATTTTTGAAAGGGAAGCCAACATTCAGAAGCATGGTCACGCCCCGCGTACCCTTGCCATCTCATCCGTGATGCGCCGCTGTTGCGCCTGAAAATCGGCATACGCAGCCTCGAATTGGGCGGGGTGCTGGCGGATGATTTCGTCAATCACTTTTTCCCGCAAGTATTCGTCGTGCCGGAAGTCGTCCACTTTGGGCGTTGGGCCGAGGCCCGCGATTTTGGAACGGATGAGCGGATGGGCGCTGGCCCGCAGCGCGTCAATGGCACGAGCCGCAACGGTCTCGTCGGCCTCCGTCAACTGGCGGATGATGGAGAAGACCTCGCGCCGAAACGCCTCCGAGACGGCGGCTGATTCCTGTTCGAGCGCGGCCAGCCGACGGGCGGTCTCGGCGGTTTTCTGCTTCTTTTGCTCGCGGGCCTCGGCCTCGTCGGTGAAGCCTTTTTGGATGGCCGACACGAAAAAGCCCGCCTTGTTGCCCACTTCGCCAGTTGCGGCCTTGCGCTTGGTGACGCGCACGGCGCGGCGGATGTCATCTGCCGGATGCTCTTCGAGCAACTGCGCGAACCGTGCCGGACTCACGCCCCAGCTATGCACCACGAGCGATTCCAATTCGGCGTACACGCCATCGGGGGCCGCCAGTGCCGGGTTTGCGGGAACGCCCCCCTCCCCTGCCCCATCGTGGCTGGGCGTTTCGAGTGGTTTGGCCTCGGCGGCCGTCCGCGCATTGAAATCCGTGTTTTCGCGGATGACGAACATGAGCGACTCGACGCGGTTGGATTTTTTGATTTCCTCGTAGTCGAACTCTATGTCGCAGGCCTCGCGCATATCGCTGCGGGCCTTGTCTATCACGTTCCGGCGGAAATCGGCATACAGGCGGTAACTGTCTTCCAACTGCAGGATGCTGCGCAGATAACTGACCGAAAACTCGACCCGCCCCTGAAACTGGTGGCTTTTGAGCAGCTCGTAAATGCGAATCGAGTACACACTGCGCAGCCGCTTGACGTTCGTCAGGTCGTAGCCCATGAACCGTTCTTTGAGGGCGAGCAGGTGCGGGCGCAGGTCGTCGTTGAATTTGAGGTCAACGTATTGGTTCCGCTCGCCTTCCTCGGCGGGGATGGTGTAGCCGCTCAGGATTTTGAGGAAGGCGTAGCGCAGGTGGCCGTGCTCGTCGCGGTAGGGCACTTCGATGGTCATGTCCAGCTGGCGCGGGGCCTCCCGGATGGCATCGTATGCCTTTTTGCCGCCGCCGGCCTCGAAGTAATTGATGAGCTCGGAATAGTAAATCCGCTGCCACGAGAACTCCCGGTCTTCGCGCCGCAGCCGGCTGACGGCAAACGCGAACAGCCGCTTTTGCCAAAGCGTCATGGAGTATTTGGCGTGCGCCAAATCGTTGGAACTGACCACTATCGCCGAGGGTTCGCCAGCGTTCCGGCGCGTCGGTTTCGTTTTTTTGCTCGGTTTCATGTGCTCGTGGGTGTTTTTCTGGAAAAAGCCGGGTGCGGAATCGCATCGCATGGCCGGGACTTTCCTCATAGGCTTGATTGAAAGGGGGAGTTTTTAGGGGACTTTTCTCATGGATTGACTTTCAAGTGGCCATGTTTTTTCGGGACTTTCCTCATGTCTTTGCCTAATTACCTCGGAGGAATGGCCTAAAAACCGATTGTTTGGAGCCAAAAAGCCGCTTTGTTCGGTTCATCGAGCAGGTGCGTCGTGTCGGTGGGGCCATGAAACGTCAACGGGACTTTTCTCATAGTCCGCTTTTTATGAGAAAAGTCCCGTCCAAGACAGGTTCTCGTTTAGGGAAAAAACTCATGGCCAACGGGACTCTCCTCATGCCTTGCAGGACTTGTCTCATAGCCAGCGGGAAAAAACTCATAGCCAACGGGAAATACCTCATATCAATGGGCTTCAACAAATTGACAATCAAGCAATTAGCCACCTCCAAAACATTAAATAATTTAAATAGAGAAACACCAACAGTAAAGTGAAATTGTTGGTGTTGCATTTTTTAAAGAGGTATTAGACAAGGCTTTTGCCCCGCGTCACGACGCGACGGGCGTGTTCCGGGCGGGCATCCACTGACCGACCGATGCGCTTCTCGTACTGCTCAATGTACGCAGAAAGCGCGGCAGAGTACACGTCTTGGTCGCGCAGCCGTTCCCAGTACGCAATGTCGCGGCACTTTTCGATAAGATCTTTCTCGGCGATGATAGTGGCCCGCGTCAAACCCGGCGGAAGGCCAACTTCGGTGCTTTTTCGGGCAGCCATCGGCTCCGGCTGCGGGACAGGGGCCGTGCGGAAAGCAGCCTGCACGGCGGGCGCGGGCGGCGCGGCATTGGTCATGGCAGAAAAAACGTCGCCTTCAATCAGTCTTTTTTTGCTCATGTTTACAAATATGAGTTAAGTTACAAAGTTTAAACAGTTTGCGCCATGCCGACGATTTCACGGCACAGGGCTTCGTAATCGTCGGCCCCCCGGCTGTCCGGCGCGTAGCTAAAAATGTCCAATCGGCGGGCTGGGGCCTCGGCCAACGCGACATTGGTGCGGACGACGGTTCGGAACAGCCGTTCGCCGAGGTTTTTTTGGAGCGTTTCGAGCACCTCGCGGTTGAGCGTTTTGCGCCCGTCGTACATCGTGACGAAAGCCCGGTCAATTTGCAGGCCGATGCGCCCGACGGCTTCCGACAAAATGGCGTAGCCTTTCAATGCCAGAAACTCGGCCTCGACGGGCACGAAAATCCAGTCCGAGGCCATAAAGGCATTGATGGTCAAAAGGCCCAGCGACGGCGGGCAGTCAATCAACACGAAGTCGTAGCGGTCGCGCACGGGCTTCAGCAGACGTTCCAAAATTCCCTCTCGTTTGAATTCGCCGGCCAGTTCTATCTCGGATTTGATGAGGTCGAGCGAGGTGGGCACGATGTCGAACCCATCCCTCAACGCGACGGTCGGCAGTGCGTGCTCGCCGCGCAGCGCGCCGTACATAGACCATGTTTGGTCGGCCCCGGTGCTTTGTGTGAGGTTGTGCTGCGGGTCCATGTCCACGAGTAGCACACGGCGGCCTAAGCGGTGCAGCCCTGCGCCGATGTTCAGCACGGAGGTAGTCTTCCCTACCCCACCCTTAAAGTTTGCGATGGAAATTATTTTGCTCATTGGCTGTGGTCTTGTTGCTGCTTGGCAGCGGCCACAAAAGTAGTTTGTGTACTTGGTAAACTTGTATGTGTTAGTTTTAAAAGTTTATGTTTAAAACATTTATTACTTTGTTTACAAGGTTTTTTGAGTGTAATTTGTAAATCAATTCTTGCTTGAGGCCCCTATCGGTAAACACGGTAATCTTTGTAAACAAAGAGTGTGGGTTGGCAATCCTGTTTTTAAATCGGCCAAACGCACAGCAAGAACGTGCGCAATTTGCTTGCTCAGGCATTTTGTGCGCAAAAACCAACCTGTCTTGGCTCGTGACTTGAAAAGGCTTCAATCCCAAATCAATCTTTCGTTTCCGTTTTCGGGTCGCCACGAATAGCCGTCGGGTTTCGCGGTAAATGGATTGGATTTGATTACTTTAAAAACATTGTAAACAATGTTTTTAAAGTAATCATGGTAAAATAATTTTTAAACCAAGAAGCCCACCTCATCTGGCAATGAGGTGGGCCTCTTGGTTTCTTTGAATGTCGCGTATTCAGTCCACCTTGATTTCTTGGTCGTTCATCGTCTGCGACGTGATGAGCGTGTTGACCGGGACGGTCGTGCCCTCGTTCGGCGCGGTACCCGTGATGGTTTGTTCGTTGCCGTTGAGCGGGATTTGCTGGCCGTCCACCGCTTGCACATAGAACAGTTCGATGGTCACGGATTCGGGCGCGTTGAACGTGGTGCCTTCGATGCTTTTCACGCGGCCCAGCGCGGTGGCTCCGGTGCGGATGACGAGTTTGCCTTCGGCAAAAACATTGGTGCGAACGCGCATCTGAATCATCTTGCCGGGGGCCACTGCCCCGGAGAACAGCGATTCGTTACTTTCGAGGATGACCAACGTGCCTGCCGAAAGGGTGACTTTTTTGGTGGGCGCGGCAAATTCAGCGGCGGGATTGATGGGATTGGAGGCGGTGTTCGCAGTGGCGAAGGAGAGGCTGCACACGAGTGCAAGGGCGAAAGCAAGGATATTTTTCATTTTCTGTGATGAGCGTTGTGTGTGAAAGGATGGATGTTGAAGCGGAAAATCGGGGCGGTTTTTTGGGGCTGGGGAGGGGTTAGCCGTTGATTTTGATGTCGTTGCGGACGCGGGCACTGACCGTGATGCCGATGTTGGCTTGGGCCGCGAAGCCGCTGCCGGGCGCGTTGATGGTGTGCGGGATGCTGTTGAGGTTCACGGTTTGGCCGTCCACGGCTTGCACGCCTTCGACGGCGATGGTCATGTTGAGGCAAGTACCGTTGCAGCCCATGCTCACTTTTTGCACGATGCCGATGGCGGGCGAACCGGCTGCGATGAGCACTTTACCGTTGACGGTCACGTCGTTGCGCACCATGAAATCGAGGGCGTTTCCGACGGCCACATCGGTGGCTGAAAAGGAGCCGTTGAGGGTAAGCGTGACGCTCGTGCCGGCGCGGAGGGTGACTGGCGTGGTGGCGAAGAGGTCGGCGATTTCGCTGCTCGGCGTTAGGATGGACGGGGCGGCCATGAGTGCGTTGGCGGCGAAAGCGAAGGCGATGGGGAGCGTTTGGCGGATGGATTTGATGCTGAACATGAGTTTGAAAAATTTTGTGAGTGAACGGATGTTGATTTTTTCTTTTCGCAGCGCGTTGTGTTTTGCGCTTACATCCGTTAGTGGAAGGGGTGGGGCAGGGGTGCCCAGTTTTCGGGAAAAGATTTTTGAGAAAAATCTGGGAACGGTGTTAACTCGCTGAAAACCAATTTTTTAGCCGTAAAAATTAAAACGGCCAACCCGAATTTATCGGGTTGGCCGTTTGAGTGCTTCCGTCTTCGAATGTGCTTGACTCAATCTTCTGAATCACTGGTCAGTGCCTGCGCCGCCGCCAGTTGCAGCGGCGATTGGATGGCCTCGAACGGCAGCCGGTTCATGGAATAGAGTGCGGCCAGCTGCCGTTCTGCCGTGCGGCGCAGTTCTTGGTGCCGCTCGAACTTCGGCACCGCGTGGCTGATGAGCACCTCGTTGTATGCCTCCAAATTGGCGAGCACCAACAGTTGGTAGATGTCGGCGGTGTCGCGGATGTTGCGGCTTTGCGCGACGGCTTCCGGGTTTTCTGTGCGCCATTGGGCGGCGGTCATGCCAAAGACGGCCTCGTTCAGCATATCGGCTTCCTCCGAAAAGGCCGTGTACTCGGCGGGCGAGGGATTGCCTTTCAGCGCGGGCACGATATGCTCCCGGATCGCGCCCGTGTGTAGGCTGTAATTGACCTTCGTGAGCGCGCGGCGCATATCCCATTCGGGGTTTTCGAGCGATTTCAGCCGACGGAATTCCTTGACGACGTATAGGTGGAAAACCGGGTTGACCCACGCGCAAAAGGCCAGCGCAAGGTCGTTGTGCGCGAAGGTGCCGCTGTCGTAACGCCCCCTTTTGACCGCAAAGCCGATGGCCCCGGTCGTCTCCGTCCATTTGGTCGGCGAGAGCCGGAAGCGGTTGGAGCCGGCTTGGTTTTTTATCGTGTCGAATTCGACACGTTTAAAATCCGGGTTGTGGAGCACCTCCCACGCGCCAATCAACTCGACCGTGTCTTTCAGGCGCATCCAGTTGTTGATGAGTTCGCGCGGGTCTTCTTGGTCGAAGTGCCGCGCGATGTCGGTCAGGCTCATGTACTCGCTTTCGAGCACTGAGATAGCGGTTCCCTCGACGGTGATTTGTGTCTTTTTCATGTCGGCAAAGATTGGGCGGTTTGTTCAGCGCAGCACCGTCAGCGTGCCCAAATCCGGCGGCAGTTCCGTGCCGTCTGGGAGCCTTGCTTTGAAACTATAATAATAGGTGGCCTGCGGCACGGGGCGGCCTTCGGGGTCTTTGCCGTCCCATTTGGGTTCGGGGCCTTTTTCGCGGAAAATGATTTCGCCCCAGCGGTTGAACACGGTCAGCTCGGCCTCGCCGACGGTGATGTTTTTTTCAAAAACGGGGTTGAACCAAGCGTTGAACTGGTCGTCGTTCGGCGTGATGACGTAGGACGACGATTTGCGGGACAAAATGACCCGCGCCTCGTCGCAGACCGTCGGGCAGGCTTGCAGACAGACGCGGTAGCGGCAGCTGTCCACGCCGTCGAACGTCAGGTTGGTGAGTTGGAACACAAGGTCGGTCTCTCCTGAATTGGTCAACGTGCCGTTTCCGGGGCTGGGCTGGGCGACGATTTCGGGCGGCGTGAGTGCGAGGCCGGGCGCGTCATTGGTCAACGGGTTGAAAGTCAGCAGGTTTTGGCCGCTTTCGATTTTGAAAAGGTCGTCCTCGGCTTGCAACAGGACAGTAGCGCAATCCAGTTCGCCGCCGTCGGGCTGCAAAAGCCCCTGCGTGGCGGCCTCGTCCCCGGCCAAAAGCGTGGCGATGATGGGTTCGCCGATGCTGTATTCGACGGTCATGGTGGCCGAAACGAGGGTGCTGCCGCTGGCGTTGGTGAGCTGCTGGGCGGTGGCGGCACAGGCCAGCAACATGCCAAGGGCAAAAAGAGAGATTTTCATGTGCGATGGGTTGAGTAGGGTTATTTGCCTTCGGGTTTGGTGGTTTTTGTGGCTGCCTCCAAAGCCGCCAAAAAATTAACTCAAACAGGTTCTTAGGCAACAGGAACCGCTGCCCTCTTTCGAGTAGGTTTTTTCGCTGCGGGTTTCCTTTTACCACGTTTCAGCCCGGCAGAAAGCGCGTGCGTGCGTTCGAGGATAAAGCGGATGCGCTCGCCGGGGGGTAGTGCCATGACTGATTCGGCGGCCAGTTCTTTCCATTCCCAGACTTCGGTTTGGGCCTTCGAGACGTTTTCAGTTTCCATAATAAATGAGTTCGGTTGGCGTGATGATGCGCAACGGGTGAAAGTAATTGTGCTGATAATTGGCGGCCAAAATCCGTTTTTCCCGGTTGACATTGGCGAGGTGCTTGTAATTCCAGCTGACGAGGTAGTCAATTTTCTGGCAGACACAAACGGCAACGTGCAGGGCATCGAACAGTTTTTTGGGCGGCATGACCCCGGTCGTCAGGTAAATTTCAGTCAATTGGTCAATCTCATCCACGTCGTCCAATTCGAGCAGTTCAATCGGATAATCTTCCAGGACTTTGAACAACCGGGCCCGTTTGTCTTGGTTCGAGGTCTGGTTCATTTCATCCAACACGAAATCGGACACGAACACTTCGTAGGCCCCGGTTTTGACGAAGTTTTCAAAAAAATCAACCGTGATTGCCTGCTTTTCGGGGGCATCGTCGGCAAACAGAAAGTTGATTGCCGAGGTATCGAGGTAAACGCTTGGTTTGGCCATATCATCGAAAATTGATTTTTTATGCCTCAAAAATAGCCTGTTTTCAGCGGTTTTCAGGCTTCCCGCCCACTCGCGCCGCCGCCTCCAAAGCCGACAGCCGCGCCAAGACCTCGCCCAAAACCTTTCTTGGCACTCCGGTTTTCGCCTGTCGATCCTGCCCGGTTTTGAACACTAACCGGACGGCTTAATAATCTCCTCGAACTCCCTCAATCGAATCACCTCGATTCGGGGAAAGGGAATCTGCTTCAAGATGTTGAAATCGGAATCGTTGGAAACAAGGTATCGGGCGTTGGCAGCAAAGGCGCAGTCGGCAAAACAGTTGTCGTCTGGGTCTTCTTGGATGAGGTTCAGCCTGAAAAAGACTTTGACGAACTTTACGTTCGGCAGTTCGACCAGCGTCCGAAGTACAGTGGCGGCAACAGCGGGATGCCAGTGTTCCGAAATCTTCTCCTGATATTCGTTCAAGATAGCATCCGTGACGGCAAGTTCGTACTCGCCGTCAATCAGTTTCCGGTAAACCCAATGTGCTTTGGAACGCTCGGAAATGGAAACCAGCAGGATACAGGATATTGGTGTCGAGGACAATCAGCACGGCTTCAACTTTCTTCTTCGAGCCATTTTTCCATGTCCCCGTCGGTCAGGCCGCGCTCGTCCCAAATTTGGTTGGCCAATTGGATGGAACGCTCGGCGAAAAACCGCCCCAACATCAACCGGAGTTCGTGCAGTTCGTCCTCGTTGACTTGGTAGGCAAATACTTTCATCAGTTCCATTTGCACATTGGTCAGCGGTAATTGCAATGCGGGCGTTGCTGTCATTTTTTCAAAAATTGATTTAAAAGTGAGGCAAATTTAGCCGTTTCTCACCTGTTTTCCACCTTCACCGACCTGCCAGCAGCCTCCAAAGCCTCCAACCGGGCAGCCAAGCCAGCCAATAATTTCCCCTGCAATTCCAACTGCTGCCGCTGCGCCTCGATGATTTGCTGCTGCTCCTGCACGGCCTTCACGAGCGGCACGGTGAACTCCGCGTAGCGCAAGCCGTACAAACTGCGCTCGTTGCGCGGCGCATCCACGCCGCTGAAATCGTAACCCACCTCGCGGGCTGCTTGCTCCACCTCTTGGGCGAGGAAACCGCTGAACTGGATTTTTTCGATGTCGTACTTGCCTTCCCATTGGGCCGTATCCACGATGCCGACCAGTTCGTTTTGGCGGTGGATGTCGTAATGGTAACTGACCGGGCGGAGCCTTTGGATGAAGGCGAGGCCGGGGATGTTTTCGGCGATGTGGGTTTTGATGCGGCTGTCGGATAGGGCTGTCCAGTTGACTTGGCCGCCGATGGAGGTGACGGCACTGCCTCCAATGCGAACGGTATTAGAACCAGTAACTGCAGCATTGTAGCCGAGAGCAGTAGAGTTTTCAAGGTTTGGATAGCTAGCTGAGGGTGGCCCTGAGTCATATCCGACCGAAGTGTTGAAACTTCCAGTTTCGTTCCTTCTAAGTGCATAATTTCCGATAGCAACATTGGCATTCCCAGTTGTGTTATCTGCACCAGCCGTCACTCCAAAAAAACAGTTTTCACTCCCTGAGGAATTTGCCCCCCTGTAGCAGCACCAAAAAATGAATTGTTATCTCCTTCAGTATTTGAATTTCCTGACCATGCTCCAAAGAAGCTGTTATATGTCCCTGCGTTCTTTGCACCAGCATCTCTTCCAAAGAAGGAAAGGCCTAAATTCAATCCAACAATGCTATTAGAAATACCCGCACCTTTTCCAATTATCGTAGTTGATACAGGGTCTATTTGGCTGTACAATTCAAGCCGCCCGTCTGTTTCCAAACGCATCCGTTCCACTCCATTCACCCGAAAAGAAATCGGCTCATCGTCCGTAGTCCCAATAAAATTATCAGTCGGGTTCGTCCCGCCATTTCCCGCCAAGCCCCAGCCCGTCGCCGCAGGCAGTTTCACATTCCCGCCGCCATTCGAGAGTTTCAGCGTGTCGCCGCTCAGCGTAAGTGCCTGTATTTCATTGGTCGGCGAGGCATCGGCGGCGGTGATTTGATTGGAGCCATTGATGAAAATGCCCGCCCCGGCGGTATAAGTCGGCGCGGTCGGCAGCGCAACCGAGCCGCCATTTTGCGAAAGCGAAAGCGTGTTTCCGTTCAAGGTCAGTGTTTGCAGTTCATTCGTCACCGAGTTGTCCGCCGGGGGAGGCGTGGTCACAGTAAAGTTCGGGTAGGGGCCAGTCACCGTCGTCGCGCCCGCGCCCGTGAGCGAGATGGGCAGGTCGGGCGCGGCATTGGTCACGGTAAAAGTGTTGCCATTTTGGGCGACCGAAATGCCCGCCCCGGCAGCTACCGTCGGGAGCACTCCGGGTGCTAAATCATTGATAGTGATAGAGTTATCAATGATTTGGTTGGAATTGATGGTGCTGTTTCCGATGGAAACGGTCATGTCGGCAGGCACCCAAGCTGAGCCGTTCCATTTCAAAAACTGGTCGGTCGCCGCGCCTTGCTGCGCGATTTTCAGCGGGTTTGCTGCCGTGCCGTCACCCGCGAGTGAGACATCGGTTTTGGCGGTTTGGCTGCCCCAGTTGTCGCCCGTGCCGCCGCCGATGTCGTTTTGGGGTGTCCATTTTGAGCCGTCCCATTTCAGCACTTGCCCGGTGGCTGGCGTGGCTGCGTCCACATTCCTCCCCTGAATTTTCGCCACCGTCGGGCCGGGGTAATTTCCAGACAAATCGCCGCCCGCCGCGCCGCCCGGCGGCAACGAAGTCGGGATTGTCGGAATCACGCCCGGAGCCAGCTGCGCGGCGGTGATGCTACCCGCCGCGAGGGTCACGGGATTGCCCGCCGTGCCGTCGCCGGAAATGGGCGCGGCAGTCGCCACGCTGGTCAGGCCGGAGTTTGGCGGGCCGACCTCGTCGTTGGCCGGCAGCCATTTTTGGGCGGTCGCATCCCATTTCAGCACTTGCCCCGGCTGCGCACCGGGCAAATCGAGCGACTGGCTGGACTTCGTTTTTTCGGCAAAAAGCGCGTAGGGCACGGCCAAAAGTTGCGTCGTGCCCTGCAAGTTTCCGTTGATTTCGACGCGCATGAACTTTGCGCCGCCGCCCCAATCAATCCCCGCAAAACTGCCGCTCACGACCGTGCCGCGCCCGATTTCGAGGGTGAAAAGACCGAAAGGGTTGGTCTCCGTCTGGTGCCGTTCGCGGTACACGGCTTGGCCGGAGACCGAGCCATCAAGCACGCTAAATTCGACGGTCACGTCCGCATTTGACATCGGCTTGCCGTTCGCGTCGCGGGCGATGGCTTGATAACTGATGGCTTGGGGCGTTTGCGCCGAGGCAAGTTGGGCGCAAGCGAGGAGCAGGAAAAGGACGAGTTTTTTCATTGAATTGGCGGATGTTGAGTGGATATACTGGTTTTGATATAAGTGGAAAAAAGGGGTTGACCGTACCCAGTTTGTTCAGCGCAGCACCGTCAGCGGGCCTTTGAACACCCGTTTTTCCGTGCTGGTCTCCGTTTGCAACGAAAAATAATAGGTGGCTTGCGGCACGATGCGCCCCCCTGCCTCGCGCCCGTCCCAAGTGGGGCGGTCGCCTTTTTCAAAAAACAGGAGTTCGCCCCAGCGATTGAACACGCTCAACTCGGCAAAATCCACCGCGAAATCCCGCGCCAGCAGGTAGCCCACTGGGTCGAACACATCATTTTGACCGGGCGAGCCACCGGGCGTGATGACGTTGTGGATGCCGTTTTCGAGGTCGTCCAAGCTGCTTTTTTGCACGAAAAGCAGCACCCACGCCGAGTCGCACACTTCCGCACAAATGCCCGAACAAAGCGCGTACAGCACCGAATCCGGCCCGCTGAACTGCTCGTCCTGCCGCACCAAAAGCAGCCCGCCCGACGTGTCCTGCTCGACCGAACCGGACACAGGCTGCCGCACGATGGTCAAAAACCATGTGCCGTCGGCAGGCGGCAGGTCGTTTTCCGAGACGTTGATGGGCAGTTCGGGCACGCCCGGCGGCAGGGTGGCCGCGTCGTCGGCAGCGGCCAGCACGGGCCGAGGGCGCACTTCCACCGTGCGTTGCACGAGGCTGTCGCAGCCGTTGGGCGTTTGGAAAATGCAATCGAACGTGCCCGCGTCGTAGATTTTTTGTCCGCAAAAAATGGTCGCCTCGCCCGCGCAAATCCGCACCGTGTCGCGGCTCACAGGCAGGGGCAGCACCGTCAAATTCAGGATTTGGTAGAGGCTGTCGCAGCCCGCCGCCGAGCGGAGCGTGTCGAGGAACGCACCCGTCGTGCAGCGTGGCAGCCCGCCGAACACCACACAACCGCCCGCGCAAACCGTTTCCGAAAAAACGCTTGCCGTCGGGGCAGGCAGCACCTGTAAATTCAGGGTGACGACGGAGTCGCAGCCACCCGTAGCGGTCAAATTGCAGGAATAAACCCCGGATTGGTCTTGGTCAATTCCGCAAAAATTGACCGAGTTTCCGGCGCAAATGGTCTGCGAAACGCTGGTTTGGAGGCTGGGCAGCACTTGCAAATTCAGGGTTACGACGGAATCGCAGCCGCCTGTGGCGGTCAAATTGCAGGTGAAAATCCCGCTTTGGTCTCGGTCAATGCCGCAAAAGTTGATGCTCTGCCCGGCGCAAATGGTCTGCGAAATCGAAGTTTGGATTTGCGGCAGCACCTGCAAGTTCAGGGTTACGACGGAGTCGCAGCCGCCTGCTGCGGTCAAATTGCAGGTGAAAATCCCGCTTTGGTCTCGGTCAACGCCGCAAAAATTGACTGAGTTTCCGGCGCAAATGGTCTGCGAAATCGAAGTTTGGATTTGCGGCAGCACCTGCAAGTTCAGGGTCACGACGGAGTCGCAGCCGCCCGCTGCGGTCAAATTGCAGGTGTAAATCCCGCTTTGGTCTCGGTCAACGCCGCAAAAATTGACCGATTTTCCGGCGCAAATGGTCTGCGAAATCGAAGTTTGGATGCTGGGCAGCACCTGCAAATTGAGGGTTACGACGGAGTCGCAGCCGCCGGTGGCGGTGAGATTGCAAGTATAAATTCCGGGCTGGTTTTGGTCAATACCGCAAAAGTTGAGGCTTTGCCCGGCGCAGATGGTCTGAAAAATATTGGTCGGCGGGATGGGTGGGGCTTGGCTGATGTTGGTGGTAGCCGCAACAGAACACCCGCCCACGTCCGTGACGGTGACGAAGTATCCTCCGGCGGACAAGCCTGTGATGCTTTGCGTGGTGCCGATCGTTACGCCCGCGCCGTTTTTCCAGACGAACGAAAATGGAGCCTGTCCGCCCGTGAAATTGACGGTTGCCATACCCGTGCTTTGGCCGAAACAAGGCGGGTTTTGCGGCTGCACGCTCGCATCGGCCAACGTGCAGCCGGGCGAGTTGGGAATGGAAATCTGGATAAAAGCGGTGTCGGGCGGGCAGCCGCTGTCGTCGGTGACGATGACCAAGTACAAGCCGCTGGCCGTAGGGGTGAGGTTTGTGAGGACGGGATTTTGGGAAGCGGAGGTAAACCCGTTTGGGCCGCGCCAGAGCCACGCCACGTCGAAGCCGCTGTTCGAGCCAGTCTCGGAAAGTTCGAGGGTGCTACCGATGTTGGGGCTGGTGCTGTTGGCAGAGGCAACGGCTTGTGGGCCTTCCCGCACGTCCACGTACTTGGAATCCGTATCGGTGCAGCCGTTCCAACTGGTCACGGTGAGGGCGTATTCGCCTGCGTCAGCGAGCGAGATATTGGGGAGGACGGGGTCGCCGCCGTCCCAATCGAAACCATTGGGGAATTGCCACGCCCAATCTTTGATTTCAGAGTAAGGGCTGCCGTCGGTGTTGATGTACAGATCCTGCCCCACGCAAAGCGGGTCAGGGTATGGGAAGATGTTCATCTCCGGGGATTCCACCACTGTTACATAGATGTTTGCGGAGTTGGTGCAGCCGTTTGGATTGGTTATGATAAGCGTGTACTCGCCGTCTCCATCGAGGGGCATATTGAGGCGAACAGGTTGTTGCTCATCGGAAAACCAACCATCTGGGCCTTCCCAAGCAAAGGAATTGTCCAGCCCGGCAGTGGAAAAAAAGGTAAGGTCTTGGTTCGAACAAGCTGGTTGTTTCGAGACGGTGAGTGTCGGCAACGGCGGCAGCGGATTGACCGTGAAATCTTGCGCCGCTACGCTCGTGCAGTTGTTGCTATCGGTCACGGTGACGCGATAGGTGCCGCCTTGGCTCAGGTTGTCCCAAGTTTGGCCTGAATTGCTGAGGCCGTTCGGCCCCGACCAACTGTAATCATTGCCGCCGCTTGCCGCGAGGGAGAAATTTTCACCTTGACAAACCTGCCCGCTCGGCGGGTCGGTGCTGATGTCAGCGTTGGGCAGGCCGTTGACGGTGATGTTCACTTCTGCTTCGGTGGAGCAGCCGAGCGAGCCGGGGCCAGTCACGGTGACGCGGTAGGTGCCGTCGGCGGCGTTCGGCACGGTGATGCTTTGGGTGCTGCCGACTTGCACGTTGTTCGGGTCGCGCCACAGCCACTGCGAGCCGCCGGGGATTTGGCCGGTCGCGCCCAGTTGGAGGGTCTGGCCGTCGCAAATGGGCGCGTTGTCGCTGATGTTGTTGACGGCCGGTCGGTCTTGGACGATGAGCCTGACCTTGCGGTTGTTGAATGTGGCTGGCCCCATGCCTGCCGGGCAAGTACCTGAAAAAGTGTAGTCGCCCGCATCGCCGAGCGCGGCGGCGGAAATGTCGTTCGGGTCGTCGCCGACCCAAACCAGCGTGGCGCAGTTGGTGCAGGAAATGCTCACCGGGTCGTCTTCGCAGACGTTGACTTGCGCCGGGATGTTCGGGCATTGGCCGAGAAGTTGGGAGGATTGGGCAACGGGCACGAGCAAGAAAGCCCGCCACAAGCAGCGGAGGAGGGAGGAATTTTTCATGGCTAAATGTAAAAAGGATGGAAAGTCGGCGGGGTGAAAAGTTGAATTTCAACTCTTTCCACTTTTTAACGCCCCGACTCACCGCAACACCGTGACCGCGCCGGCCAACACCTTGCGCTCGGTGCGGCCCTGCACGCTGGCGCGGAGCACAAAATAGTAAGTCGCTTGCGGCATGGGCGTGCCGTCCACGTCTCGGCCGTTCCATTCGAGCGGGGGCGCATCGGCCCAAAACACCAGCTCGCCCCAGCGGTTGAAAACCGACAGTTCCGATTGGGCTTCCACGACCGGGATGTTTTGTTTTTGAAAAGCCGCCATCGGCACGAAACGGTCGTTCAGGCCGTCGTCGTTGGGCGTGACGACGTTCGAGTATTCTTTTTTGACGCTATCAAAATCGTCGTTGGGCAGCAGCAGCGACACCTGCGCCGTGTCGCAAACCCCCGCGCAAGTGGCCGAGCAAAGCGCGTACAAAAAGACATCCGACCCGCTGAAATCCGGGCCTTCGAGCCTGAAAATCAGTTGTTTGCCCGTCCCGTCAGGCTCAACGCTGCCGACTTTCGGCGGCTGCCCGACCAAGGCCACCGACCAATTTCCGTCGCCGGGCAACAGGTCGTTTTCACCGGGACGGATTTCCAGTTCGGTTGCTCCGATTGGCAGTAGGGCAGCATCGTCGTTGGCCAGCAGGCTGGGTGTTTCGAGCAATTCGACGGTGCGCGAAAGGACGGTGTCGCAGCCGCCCGGCGTTTCCAGCAGACAGTCGTAGGTGCCGGGTTCGTAGATTTTTTCGTCGCAAAAAACGGTCGCACCGCCCGCGCAGAGCCGCACGGTGTCGCGCCGCACAGGAGCCGACAGGACGACCAGATTGAACGTCCGCAGCACGCTGTCGCAACCACCGGAGACGGTGCGGATGGTGTCGCGGTAAATGCCCGTCGCGCAGCGTTCCACGTCGGCAAACACCGCGCAACGCCCGGCGCACAGGGTCTCGGCAAATGTCTCGGTGGTCGGTGCGGCCTGCGGGACATTGATGAATAGCGTGGTGTCGCACCCGTTCGGCGTGGTGGCTTTTACAAAAACGAGGCCCGCCGAATTTGTCGGGAATTGCTCGCCCGTCGCAGGGCCGCCCTGCCATTGGTAGCTTGGGTTGTCGGGCGACGAAGCCGTGACGACCACCGTTTGCCCGCTGCAAAAAATGCTCGGCTGGCTCAACGAGAGGCTCACGGCGGGCCGTTTTTTGTCCTCCAAAATCTCGATGCTCGCCGTGTCCGAGCAGCCGCCCGCCGTGACCGTGACCGAAAAAGTGCCGCCTGCACTTGGGTAAATAAACGGCGCGGTCTCGCCCGTTGACCACGCGACACTGCCGCCGCTCGCCCCGGTGGCCATGAGTTGGAGCGTATCGTTTCGGCAGCTGACGACCGTTCCGGGAAAGGCTGAAATACCCGCTACTGGCTTGGGATTGACGGTTAAGTTCAGGGTCACGACGGAATCGCAGCCGCCCGCTGCGGTCAAATTGCAGGAATAAATCCCGCTTTGGTCGCGGTCAATCCCGCAAAAGTTGACCGCATTTCCGGCGCAAATGGTCTGCGAGATGCTGTCTTGGATTTTCGGCAGCACCTGCAAATTCAGGGTCACGACGGAATCGCAGCCGCCTGCTGCGGTCAAATTGCAGGTGTAAATCCCGCTTTGGTTGCGGTCAATGCCGCAAAAGTTGACCGCATTTCCGGCGCAAATGGTCTGCGAGATGCTGTCTTGGATTTTCGGCAGCACCTGCAAATT
>JBKBIC010000062.1:0-22422 GCA_046299435.1 Saprospiraceae bacterium | reverse complement strand
ACATTTACCAACTCCGGGCACGGCAAACAGCGCGTGACTTTTGCCGCGCCGTATGCCGGCAAAATCGTCCCGCTCGATTTGCAAAAACTCGACGGCAAGGTCATCTGCCAGAAAGACTCGTTCCTCTGCGCCGCCAAAGGCGTGCAAGTGGGCATCGAGTTCCAGCGCAAACTGGGCACGGGCCTGTTCGGCGGCGAAGGCTTTATCATGCAAAAATTGGAAGGCGATGGCATGGCGTTCGTCCACGCGGGCGGCTATATCCTCAAACGCGAACTCGGCGTGGGCGAAACCCTGCGCGTGGACACAGGCTGCATCGTGGCTTTCACCAGCCGCGTGGACTACGACATTGAGTTCGTGCGCGGTGTGAAAAACATCATTTTCGGCGGCGAAGGCTTGTTTTACGCCGTGTTGCGCGGCCCCGGTACCGTGTGGCTCCAATCGCTCCCGGTCAGCCGCTTGGCCGGCAAGATCCTGAGCTACGGCACCACTCGCGGCAAAGAAGAAGGCAGCATCCTCGGCGGTCTCGGCAATTTGCTGGACGGCGACGGACTCTGATTTTCAGGGATGAGGCATGCGGGAGGCCACAACCAACCCCCCGCGCAAGCCGCATTTCCGCTGCCCAACAATTTTCCAATACCCAACGCGCGCCACGGAAACGTGCGGCGCGTTTTTTCATCCCTCATCCCTACTTGACCAGCGTGGCGTAGCCCCGGTATTCCTGTCGTTCGCCGCGCGGCCCCGTGAACGTGACCAAATAAACGTACACCCCGGCGGGCGACATCCCGCCTGTGTTCATCACGCGGCCGTTCCATGCCTCGTTTGGGTCGGTGGTCTCGAAGACCTGTTCGCCCCAGCGGTTCCAGATGCTCATCGTGAATTCGGTCGCGCCTTCGAGCACGCCTTTGCCAAGGAAGCCGTCATTTTGGCCGTCGCCGTTCGGGGTGAAGGCATTGGGCATGAACCACCGGATTTCGGGCCGGAAATCGAGCACTTTGCTGGTCGAGTCTTTGCAGCCCTGCGGGTGCGTGACGACGAGCGTGATTTTCACTTGGCCTGTGTCCGGGAAGGTCACGGGCGGCGGGTTTTGCTCGACGGAGGTTTTGTATTTGCCGAACTGCCAGCTCCAGCGGTGCGCCCCGGTGGATTGGTCAATGAACTGCACGACGTTGTTGAATTGGCTCAACGCCGAGTCGGGGTCGCACATGAAAGCCGCTGTGGGCGAGGGACTTATGCGAATCCAACGCGGGAAAGTATCGGTGATGAAACAGCCCAGCGGCGAAGTGATGGCGATGGAAATGTCATAAAAACCCGGCTCGGTGTAGCGGTGCGTGGGGCTGATGATGCCCGTGTCGCGGTGGCCGTCGCCGTAGTCCCAGACGATGAAATAGGTGCTGTCAATCGGTTTAGAGAGGTTGTTGAAAAAGATGTCGGCGGGCGAGCAGCCGAGGAATTTGTCGGGGTCAATGATGATGACGGGCGGCGCGGGATACCACGCGATGATGGCCGTCGAGTCGTCGCGGCAGCGGTTTTTGTCCCAGACCGATAGCGTCACGGGGTGTTGGCCGGGGTATTCGTATTGATATTCAGGGTGTTGGAGCGTGGAGGAGCCGTTGGGCACCCCGAAATCCCATTGCCAGCGGTTGATGCCGCCGTCGCCGTAGGATTTGTCGGTGAAAATGACCGGCCCGGCCACGCAAGTGTCGTAGTCGTACTCAAAGTGGGCGTTGATGGCCGGGAAAATGTTGACCGTGATTTCGGCGGTGTCGTTGCATTGCTGGCCGGGATTGAGGTAAAGTTTGCCGAAATAAGTGCCGGTGTCGGGGAAAGTAATGGTCGGGTTCCACTGTGAGGCTTCGACGTAGGGCACGCCTTTGAGGTCGAATTCCCAGCGGAAAGCGTCAATGTTGGACTGCTGCACGCTTTGGTTTTGGAACGTGACCGTGTTGCTGCCGCACGAGCGGACGACGAATTTCTGGATGCCCACCAGCGAATCCTCCTTGATGTCGGCAAAAACCTCTGGCGTGCAGTCGGCCACGTTGAACTGAAAATCCCGCCGGATTTCGGAGAGCAGCACGCCATTGCGGTACTCCTGCACCCGCACGCCGACGACGAACTGGCCGAGCACGTTCGGGATGCCATTAATCAGGCCCGTCGTGGGGTTGATTCCGATTTGTGGGTTGCCGCCCATCGGGTTGGCGGGCGAATAAGTAGGCACGCTGAACAGCACGTTGTCGAACGGCGGCGCGCATGGTGGGGTGGGTTGTGCGCCCTCGCAGGAGAAAAGACCGGGCGATTGCAAAATGGGGCCGCCGCCGTTGAGCGGGCTGGTGAAGCTGTACGTCAGCAAATCGCCCTCTGGGTCGGTGGCGGAGTGGTCGAACACCAGCGGGAAATTGTTGCAAATGATGATGGGCGGGAACTGGTTGAAGGTCGGGCTGTTGTTACAAAACTCCATCGCCTTTGGGGTCAGCTCCACGAAATAGGTGGCCCCTTGGTCGCCGGGGTTGACGAGGTTTCGGATGGTTGTGTTGCGGCAACAACGTTGATACACAATGAAATAACTCTCGTCTGTCAGCGTCGGCAGGTCGCGCACGAAGACGTAATCGGCCTGTTGCACACGGTTTGGCGGGATGTCGTCAATGCACTCCGGGATGACGGCCGAGAGGTCTTCGCTTTTGGTGAGCGGTACGGCGAAGGATTGGAAAAGGCCGTTGGCGGTGTACGAACCCCGATAGATGGCGATGTTGGCCGGGTTATCGAACTGCGCGCCGCCGCCCAGCCCGTCGCGGTAGATTTTCATCGTGAAACGGTAGCGTTTGGTGCCGGGCGCGATTTCGCCGAGGCATTCGTAAGTGATTTCGCCACCGATGATGTGCATCGCCCGTGCCACGTCAGGCAGGAGCAAAAGGGCAAAAAGGAAGAAAAAAGTGGATTGTATGGTTCGCAAGGTGCGTAGTTTTTGTTGTGAAACAGGTGTTGGCGCGGGCGGGGCATTTCCCAAACTTTTTCGCGCTCGTTTGTTTTCTGGGTAAAAGTCAGACTTTTGGCCTTCCAAAAGTAGATTCCTAAACGTCAAAAAAAGCGCAACTGTTGGCAATGTTCCTGCTACGCGACGACATTTCTGAAATCGCCGCCCTGCTCCAGCGCGGCGGCATCATCCTGTACCCGACCGATACCATCTGGGGCATCGGTTGCGACGCGACCAACGAGGCAGCCATTGCCCGCGTCTCCGCCCTCAAACAACGTCCGCCCGAAAAAGGCTACGTCATCCTCGTCAGCAGCATCGAGATGCTGAAACAGTACACGGGCAAGTTCCATCCGCGCCTCGAAACGCTGCTTGCCCACCACCAGCGGCCGCTTTCGGTGATTTACGAAAAAGTGCAGGGCATCTCGCCCGCCGCGCTCGCGCCGGACGGCAGCGCGGCCATCCGAGTGGTGCAAGACGAGTTTTGCAGGAAACTGATTGACCTGCTCGGCAAGCCCATCATTTCCACGTCGGCCAACGTATCCGGCCAGCCTTTCCCGGCGCATTTTGGCGAGGTCAGCAGCGAGGTTATTTCCGGCGTGGACTATGTGGTGAAGCACCGCCAAGAGGACAAGGAACCCCACGAGCCTTCGGTGATTGCCAAAGCCGACCGGCACGGCGAGTTGGATTTCATCCGGGAATAGACGCAGCGTGGGCGCATCTGGTTGGTGTTCACTGGCTCGCGGCTCGTGCGGCGGCGGTTATTTCTGGGTAAAACACCCGGAAATCAGCCATCAAAGCCTCTCTTTCTTGCTCTACAAAATGGCAAAGCCCGGCGATGTCGAGTGCTTGGTTTCGGATGCGGCGTTGGAGGCGTTCGAGCACAAAAACGAGTTCGTGGAGTTGTTCGTAGCCCATGAGCCAGTTGGCCGCAATCATGCGCGGGGTGCGTTCCTGCAAAACAGGCGGTAGGTCTAAGTTCCTCTCTGTCAAGATGTTGTAAACGCCGTTGGCGAAATCTTGGAGCGGCTGCCCCGAAAATTCCGGCCAGCAAACCGACAAAAAATGGTCGCGCAGCACATCGCCCACCGGCCCCGCATAGCGGCCCGCAAACGCTCGGATTTGCCCCGAAAGCCGGTGCGTGGCCGGGTGCGCGTCGGTGAACGCATCAATCGTGCGGTGCAACCGGATGCCACGCTGCACATCGGGCGGGTACTGTTGCCAGTCGTTGCCCTTCACCACGTCACCCGCCCAGTTGCCCACCACGAGGCCGGGTTCGTTGAACGAAAGATGGAAGTGCGCGAGGTGGTTCAAGGCGAAACGGGAAGGTTGAAAAGTTGGAGCGGTGAAGTTCGCCCGAAACGCGCCCGCTGGGCAATAGTTGGCTTTGTTTCTCAAAAATGGCAAATCGGGCTACCTTCGCGCCGCTTTTTCGCGGGCTATTTGATGATTCGGCCATTCGGTGATTTGATGTTCAAATAACCGAATGGCCAGATAGCCCAATCACCAATTTCAACAACCAAAAATGGCTTTGCAATGCGGCATCGTTGGCCTGCCCAACGTCGGAAAATCCACCCTTTTTAACGCGCTCACCAACGGCAAGGCACTGGCTGCCAACTACCCGTTTGCCACCAAAGACCCCAATTTGGGGGTCATCACCGTGCCTGACCCGCGCTTGGACAAACTCGCGGAACTCGTTGTGCCTCAACGGGTTCAGCCGACGACCGTCGAAATTTTGGACATCGCCGGCCTCATCAAAGGGGCCAGTCAGGGCGAAGGTTTGGGCAACCAATTTTTGGCGAACATCCGCGAGGTGGATGCCATCGTCCATGTTGTCCGCTGTTTCGAGGACGACAACGTGGTACACGTGGACGGCTCCGTCAATCCCGTGCGCGACAAGGAAATCATTGACCTCGAACTGGGCCTGAAAGACCTCGAAACCGTCGAAAAACGCCTCGAAAAAGTGTCCCGCGCTGCCAAAGTGGGCAGCAAAGACGATGCTCGCGCCGCCGAAATCCTGACCATCGTGAAAAAACATCTCGAAACCGGCCGCCCGGCCCGCGAGCTGTTGGCGACTTTCGACGACGAATCGGCGGCGATTTTAAAGGATTTGTCGCTGCTGACAGCCAAGCCCGTGCTCTACGTCTGCAACGTGGACGAAAGTGCGGTGCTGACCGGCAATGCCCACACCGAGAAATTCAAGCAAGCCGTCGCCGCCGAAAACGCCGAGGTCATCCTGATTTGCGCGGGCATCGAGGCCGAAATCGCCGAACTCGAATCCGCCGAAGACCGCCGCGAGTTCCTCGAAAGCATGGGCCTGCCCGAACCCGGCGTGAACAAACTCATCCGCTCGGCGTACAAATTGCTGAACCTCATCACCTATTTCACGGCGGGCGTGAAAGAAGTGCGGGCTTGGACGGTGCGCCGCTCGGCCAAAGCACCGGAGGCTGCCGGGGTCATACACTCGGATTTTGAAAAAGGCTTCATCCGCGCCGAAGTCATTAAATATCAAGACTTTACGACGCTCGGCTCCGAGCAAAAAGTGAAAGAGGCAGGCAAAATGTCGGTCGAAGGCAAGGAATACGTCGTGGAAGATGGCGACATCATGCACTTCCGGTTCAACGTCTGATTTCGTCCAATATGGACTGTGCAAAAGCCCCGAAAGCCAACTTTCGGGGCTTCTGTTTTTTGGCTTTTTAACAGAAAATTTGCCTGTCGGGCGGGCAACCTGTGGCGCGGTTTCGGGCTTCAAAAGCCGCAACTAAATCAAATCCAACCATGCCTAAAATTTCGTTTTTGCTCCTCGTCGCTTGCCTTTGCCAAGCCCCGGTTTTCGCCCAAAAGAAGTGGGATTCGCCTCATTTTTTCCAAAATGCCCTGCTTGGCGCGTCGTTTGGCGGCGTGTACGATTGGGAAGAATTTTCGGACAAACGCCGAGCCATCACCGAGTCCACCGTCAGTTTGCGCGGCGGCGTGTCACTGACGCGGCGGCTGTTGGCTGGCCTGCAAACCCGCGTCATATGGGCGGGCGTGACCGACCTGCCGACCGAGCGGTTTTACATGCTTGGCCCATACCTGCGCTACGATTTCCTGCCGGGCGGTTTTGACGACAATTTCCGGCTCAACGCCGAAGCGGGTTTTTACACGGGCAATTATTACACGCCCGACACGGACTATTTCACCAATGCCGAAAACCGTCCCGACCAAACTTACCTGAACGCGACGGGCACGGTGGAGTGGCAGTTTTTTCCCGGTCTGTGGCTCGAAGTGGGCGTGGCGTTCCATCACGGCCTCGGTTGGCCCGCCGGTCGGCAGGGCATCAATTACCCGACGGTCGGCGTGAATTGGCAGCTGGGCAACCCGTGAGCAGCTGTTTTACGGCCCAACAAAACCGCCCGGTAGCTGTTCTTTGTGGAAATTTCACGCCACCCGCTCATGCACTATTCCTCGCTCCGCGACGCAATCCTCGACCTCGAACGGCACGGCCACCTGCTCCGCATCCGCGAGGAAGTTGACCCAAATTTGGAAATGGCCGAAATCCATCGGCAGGTGTACGACCGGGGCGGCCCTGCGCTGCTGTTCGAGCGCGTGAAAGGCAGCCCATTCCAAGCGGCAAGCAATTTGTACGGCACCAACGAGCGCACGGCGTTCCTGTTCCGGGGCACGTTGGAGCACGTCAAACGGGTCATCGAACTCAAAAAAGACCCGACCAGCCTGTTGAAAAAACCGGGCCGCTACCTTTCCGCACCGCTCACCGCGCTGTCGGCTTTGCCGATGAAAAGCCGGTTCGGCAGCCCAGTGACGTGGGGCGAAACGACGATTGACCAGTTGCCGCAGGTGAAAAGCTGGCCGATGGACGGCGGCGCGTTCGTCACGCTGCCGCAGGTTTACACCGAAGACCCCGACACGCCGGGCGACCCGATGCGCGGAAATTTGGGGATGTACCGCATCCAACTCTCTGGCAATCAATACGTTCCGAACGAGGAAATCGGGATGCACTACCAGCTGCACCGGGGCATCGGGGTTCATCACACGAAATATTTGAAAACTGACGCGCCATTCCGGGCCTCGATTTTCGTGGGTGGGCTGCCGAGCCATGCGTTCGCGGCCATCATGCCGCTGCCGGAGGGTTTGAGCGAATTGACTTTCGCGGGTATGCTGGCCGGGCGGCGGTTCAGGTACACGCGCCGCGACGGGCATTTTTTGAGCAGCGACGCGGATTTTGTCATCACGGGCGAGATTCTGAAAAACGTGAAAAAGCCCGAAGGCCCCTTCGGCGACCACTTGGGCTACTACTCGCTGACGCACGATTTCCCGGTCATGCGCGTCCACAAAGTGTGGCACCGCCGCGACCCGATTTGGCATTTCACGGTCGTTGGCCGCCCGCCGCAGGAAGACAGCAGCTTCGGCTGGCTCATCCACGAGCTCGTCGCGCCGCTCACGCCGGGCGAGTTTCCGGGCCTGAAAGAACTGCACGCGGTGGACGCGGCAGGCGTGCATCCGCTGCTCTTAGCCATTGGAAATGAGCGATATATGCCGTTCCGCGAGCGGGTGCCGGAGGAGATTTTGACCATCGCCAACCGCATTTTGGGCACGGGGCAAACCTCGCTGGCGAAGTTCCTCGTCATCGCCGCTGCCGACGACGACCCGAACTTGGACACGCACGATATGCCACATTTTTTCCGGCACGTTTTGGAGCGCGTGGACTGGCGGCGCGACCTGCATTTCCAGACCAAGACCACGATTGACACGCTCGACTATTCTGGCGACGGCTGGAACGCTGGCTCCAAACTCGTCATCGCTTGCCGGGGCGACCGCCGCCGCGAACTAAAAGCCGAACTGCCCGAAAATTTCAGCCTGCCCGCCGGGTTTTCGCAGCCGAAGTTTTGCCTGCCGGGCATTTTAGCCGTCTCCGCGCCGAAATTCGAGGTCGGAAAAACTGCCCGCGAGCAAGCCGAAAACTTCTGCCAATGGCTCGAACGCTTTGATTTTCAACACATTCCGCTCGTATTGCTCGTGGATGATGCGCCGTTCGCGGCGGCCACGTTGAACAACTTTTTGTGGGTGGCCTTCACCCGCGCCAATCCCTCGCACGACACCTACGGCGTGGGCAGTTTCACGGAAAACAAGCATTGGGGATGTCGCGGGCCGCTTGTGCTGGATGCCCGCAAAAAACCGCACCACGCCCCCGAATTGGAGGTTGACCCCGATGTGCAGCGGCGCGTGACGAGGACGCTCGAAGCGTTGAATTGGGGGCTGAGAAGTTGAAGAGGTTGAGAAGTTGAAAAATTCAACGCTTCGACCTTTCCCGCTCTTCAACGCCAATGGACTCCGAGAGCAGGCGGTACAATTCCTGCCAATCCGGGTGTGTTTGGAGCAGGGCGATTTGTCGGCGCATGGTCGCCGCGTCGCCGCGCACGGCGGGGCCGGTCTGCATCTGGGCGGGCGGGTTGGCGGTGGCTTTGGCGACGGTCTCGGCCATGATGGGGTGGAGTAGGGCGAAGGGCAGGCCGTGCTCCGCCAAAATCCGGGCGGCGATGGCAAAGCAGTGGTTGGCAAAATTGTTGGCAAACACCGCCCCGATGTGCAGGTGGGCGCGTTGCGCGTCGTCCACGCGATAGGGTTTGGCACCCATGCGGCGGGTCATTTTTTCCAAAAACAGGAGGTCGCTTTCGCGGCCTGCGTGGACGCAAACGGGCGTTTTGGCCCAGCGCGGTTTTTTGCCCAGCGAAAAACTTTGCAGCGGCCAGCACACGCCCCACCGCTCGAAATGCGGCGCAAGCAGGCTGCCGGGCGTGGCCCCGGACGTGTGCGCGACCAAGCCGGAGAGGTTTTTTCGGGCCAAAACTTCGGCCACGCCCGCCAGTGCATCGTCCTTCACGGCAAGGATGTACCACGCCGCATCGGTCGCAATTTCCTGAAAATCAATGGTGTAGGTTGCACCGACGGCTTCGGCCAAGTCGCGGGCTGGTGCTTCGCTGCGGTTGACGACCTGCGCGATGGGCACCCCGCGTTCGAGGAGCCGATGGGCAAAATGCCAAGCCACTTTGCCCGCCCCGACGATGACCGTGCGCGGCATCATGGGTCAGTTGCCGTCTTTTTTGGCGTTCCAGGCGGCCATGAGTTTGGCGTATTCAGCCGAAAAGGCATCGAACGTGCTGCCCATCGCCATCATCCCGGCTTTGGCATCGGCGCGGGCGGAGGCGATTTTTTCGTACTCGGTTTGGGCATTTTCGGGGGAGATTTTCGCGGCAGTCAGGTCATCGAACAGTTTTTGGAGCCGCTCGCTGAGGTCGTTGAATGCCGCGTTGGAGTTGTTGTACTGCATGGCGAGTCCGTCGGCCTTGCTCGCCACCGCTTGGAACTGCGGCCCGAACTCGGCATCGGCTTTGATTTCGGGGGGCGCGACGGCGATGAGGTTTTGCACATCGTTGAAGCGTTTGGCCACGCCGTTCAGTTGGCCCCGTTCGAGTTCGAGGGCGGCGAGGTCGTTCTTGATTTTTTCGAGCAAGTCTTTGTTGCTGCTGGCGCACGAGTTGGCGAGAAAAAGCAGGGCAAGCAGGCCAGTCGTCAGGATGTTTTTCATGTGAATTGGAAAATTTGGCCGCAAAAGTAGGCGGGTGCGTGAAGAGTGATGAGTGATAAGTGATGAGTGGGCAAGAAATTCATCACTCATCACTCATCACTCACCATCCACGCACCTACTTTTGTCCGCCTTTTTTGGGGCGCGTCACTTTTTGCCAAACCTTTTTGCCATGCCAACCAAGCCATCCCGCCCCGCCAAACCGGGCAAACCATCCGCCCCGAAACCCGACAAAACTGCCCGCCCGGACAAGCCTGCGGACAAGAAAAACGCCGATGCGCCCGCCCGCCCGCCCGCCCCTGCGCGGGGCCGCGCAGGTCGCCCGCCCAAGACTTCCGAGAAAAAAGCCGCCGACAGCAAGGCCAAAACTGCCGCCGACAAGCCCGCTGCCCCGGCTATGGCAGCCAAAAGGTTCATCAATATTTATTTGAGCCTCGGCTCCAACTTGGGCGACCGCCGTGCCAACCTGCGCTCCGCGCTCGGCCTCATCGAAAAAAACATCGGGAAATCGGCCCGAAAAAGCCATCTGTACGAAACGCAGCCCTGGGGCAAGACCGACCAAGGCCCGTTCCTGAACCAAGTCGTCATGGTCAATTCCACGCTCGAACCGCGCCGTTTGCTCGAAAAAATCAGCGACATCGAGCGCGAACTGGGCCGCGACCGCCGCGAAAAGTGGGGCCCGCGCACCATTGATATTGACGTGCTTTTCTACGGCAAGCGCATTGTCCGCGATGCGGGGCTGGAAATCCCGCACCCGGAATTGCACAAACGTGCCTTTGTGCTCGTGCCTTTGCTCGAAATCGCGCCCGAATTCGAGCACCCCATTTTCAAACAGCAGATTGACGCACTGTACATGGACTGCGACGACCAGTCCGACGTGGTCATGCTCGAAAATTAGTTTGCAGATGGCGGTGGCCACAAGGCCACCAATGTGGTCCGGCCCACTGAAAACGCCCCACTGCCCACCGCAAACCGCCTACTGCCCACTCCGCCAACCGCCATGCACTATTCTTTCATCGCCATAGAAGGCAACATCGGCACGGGCAAGACGACGCTTTGCCATCGGTTGGCGGCGCGTTTTGGGTGCGCGTTGGTGCTCGAACAGTTCACGGACAACCCGTTCCTGCCGTTTTTTTATGAGCAGCCGGAGCGGTACGCTTTCCCGGTTGAGCTGTTTTTTATGACCGAGCGGCACAAGCAATTGCAGGAGCATTTCGCGCAGCCCGACCTTTTCCGGGCGTTCACGGTGGCCGACTATTTCTTCGTGAAAACCCTGCTTTTTGCGAAAAACAACCTGAACGAGGAGGAATTCCGCCTATTTCAACGCCTGTTCGCGGTGCTGAACGCGACCTACCCAAAGCCGGATTTGCTGCTGTTTTTGCACCGCCCGGTGGAGGTTTTGCTCGAACAAATCCGGCGGCGCGGGCGCGACATGGAGCGGCACATCACGGGCGAATACTTGGAGGAAATCCAGAACGCCTATTTCGAGTATTTCAAAACCGAGCGTGAAATTCCGGTCGTCGTGCTGGATTTGGGCGAGCGGGATTTCCTGCGCGACGAGGCACATTTTGATAGCATCGTGGCTTTGTTGGGCAGGCCGTACCAGCCGGGCGTGCATTTTTTGCAGATATGAGCCAAGCGGCTTTCATTTTTCAAACAACCATTTCACGAGCCTTGCCGCCGTGCTACTTTTAGCTCGCAGTTCAGGCTGCGAAAACCGGATTCACATTTTTCCAACCTAAAATTTTATGCAGCAACCACGCTACTTCCTGCTTTTGCTCGCGCTGTTCGCGGGCCAATTCCTCGCGGCCCAGTGCTTGCCCACCGAAACCAAAGTCCGCGTCGAGATTGACCCCGACGAGTTCTTCGAAAACGTGTACTGGGTCGTCGGCAACCTCGAAACGGAGGAGATTTTTGCCGACGGCTTCTTCCAAAACGACGAGCTGGTCATCAGCGAGTTTTGTGTGCCCAACGACCAATGTCTCGTGTTTTACCTCTATGACGACGACGGCGACGGCTTCACGGAGGGCGGTTCGTACCGGCTTTTTCTCGCGGACACGCTGTACTACGAAAACCCGACGGGCGATTTTCCGGGCTTGGACATTGAGCGTTTTGGCTGCCCGCCGGGCAGTTTTTGCGACAACCCGTTCACGGCTGCGCTCGGCCACAACGAAACGCCCGGCGACCGCGAGTCGTGGTACCGTTTCGTGCCGCAGGACACAGGGACGTACCGAATCACGACCTGCGGGCTGGGCAACAACTGCCTGACCAAAATCTGGGTCTATGACTTTTGCAAAAACCTGTTCGTGACCGACAACCAAGCCGGCTCGGTGGCATACGCCGACGGCGGCTGCGCGGACGGCTCGCAGACGAACCTGTTTTTGGCGGGCGGCAAGGAGTATTATATCCGCGTCCGGTTTCGCTACCCCGATTGCGTGGGCGTGCCGCTCAAATTCGACTTGACGTACCTCGGCCCGGTCAAGGGCTGCACCGACCCGGCGGCTTGCAATTACAGCCCGCTCGCAACTGTCTCAGACACTTGCATTTACGAAGGCCCGGCCTGCCTGCGGCTGCCCGATTTGCAGACCGACGAAGACCTCATCCGCAGCACCTTGACGCTCAGCGACATGACCAACGGCGACCTTTGCCTCATCGAAGAAGGCTGCATCCGGGGCTTCGGCAAACGCTACTTGCTCGAATTTTCGACGCGCATCTCCAACGTCGGCGACGAAGATTATTACATCGGCGAAACGCCCGCACAGCCCACCGACACGTCCTCGCAATTCGTCTGGGACCCGTGCCACAACCACTGGCACTATCGCGGCTACGCCGATTATGTGCTCTATGACCAATCGGGTAAGCGCGTCCCAATCGGTTCAAAGACAGGCTTTTGTGTGCTGGATTTGGAGTGCAACAACGGCGAGTTCGGCAAATATACCTGCGAAAACATGGGCATCACGGCGGGCTGCGGCGACGTGTACGACATCGGCCTGCCCTGCCAATGGATTGACATCACCGACCTCGCGGCGGGCACCTACACTTTCGTCGTGCGCGTCAACTGGGAGCAAAAACCCGACAAAAACGGGCGGCTCGAAAAAAATTACGAAAACAACTGGGCGCAAGTCTGCTTCAACCTGGCCTACGACGGCGGCCTGCCCGACGTGCAAATCGTCAACACCTGCGAAAAATACCTCGACTGCACGGGCGTGCTTTTTGGCAACGCCCAGCCCGACTGCGAGGGCGTTTGTCAAGGCCCGGCCCTGCGCGGCGACTGGAACAAAGACGCGGCCCGCGATGCTGCCGACACGAAAGCCTACCTCGACGCAGCCCTCGCCGACAACGGCACCCCGACCGAATGCAAAGACCTCCATGCCAATGGCGCGATTGATGTGTACGATGCCGCGCTGCTCCAAGAGTGCGCCCTCCACGCCAACGACGTGACCTATTGGGGCAGCCGTTTCCCGTGCAATTTCCCCGGCGGCTTGGACAACCCCGGCGACCAAGTTTTCCTCCGCGCCGGTACGCTCGACACAACAGCCAAAACTTGGACACTGCGCATCTTGAACCCCAACCAGCGGGTGATTGGCTATGAGTTCAACGTGACCGGCCTCGAAATTGACACGGTGTTCAACGTCATGTCCGGCGCGACAATGGACGTGCGCCACGACGCGACGGGCGAAATCCTCGCCCTCGCCGCCACCGAACAGGCTTCCATCAAAAAGAACTCCACGCCGACCGACTTCCTCCGCATCAAGTACAAAAAACTGACCGCGCCCGAACTGTGCATCTCCGAAATCACGGCGGTCGTCAACACGAAATACCAGCGCAGCAATGCCAAAATCGGCCCGCCCGCCTGCACGAGCACGGGCTTGGTCGGTACCGGCGAGCCAGTAGCCGCGCCGTTCGGCATCCACGTCCAGCCCAACCCGTTCGACCGCGAGCTGGAAATTTTCTTTGAAAATCCTGACAATCAGGCCGTTACAGCTGTATTGACCGATTTGACGGGCCGTGTGCTGCGCCAAATCCTCGGCATCCGAGCCGACAATTTCCGCATCGAGCGCGGCAACCTCGCCTCCGGCATTTACCTGCTGACGCTGCGCGGCGAGCGCGGCAGCGCGACAGTGAAAGTGGCGGTGGATTGATTTTTGGAGGTCTTGATGGCCGATTGACGATTACATGATTGCTGATTTTTGATGGCCGCCGCACGTGCGACATCGGCAATCAACAATCATGTAATCATCAATCGGCAATCAAAAAAATGGCTTGGCGGTTTCGTTACCTTTGCCCCCGTTCGTTAGCATTTGCCCTCCATTTTTTGCCAAATCCACGCGCTCATTTTCAAATCACGCCAAAACTTTGACCGCCTTCAACAACAATATCCTTTCCGCACTGACCGCCGCAGCCCGTGAACGCATCCTGATTTTGGACGGCTCGATGGGTGTTTTTCTCCAATCCTACAATTTGCAAGAGGCCGATTTCAGGGGCGAGCGATTCGCCCGGCACCCCCGCGATTTGAAGGGGAATTTCGACCTGCTTTGCCTCACCCAGCCGGGCATCATCGAGGGCATCCATCGGAAATATCTGGACGCGGGCGCGGACATCATCGAGACCAACACGTTCACGGCCACTTCCATTTCGCAGGCCGATTACGATATGCCCGCCGGGGTTTGTTACGACATCAACCGGGCCGCTGCCGAAATCGCCCGCCGCGTCACAGATGAGTTTTCCGAAAAAAATCCGGGCTGGCCGCGTTGGGTCGCTGGGTCAATCGGCCCGCTGAACAAGACGCTTTCCCTTTCGCCCGATGTGAACAACCCCGGCTACCGCGCCCTCACTTTTGACGAGGCCAAAGACAGCTACGCTGAGCAGATTCGGGGCCTCGTGGACGGCGGCGCGCACATCCTGCTCATCGAGACAATTTTCGACACACTCAACTGCAAATCAGCGATTTACGCTGCTGAGGAGGTGTTCGAGGAAAAAGGCTTCCGCATCCCGGTCATCATTTCCGGCACCATTACCGATGCTTCCGGGCGCACACTTTCGGGCCAAACCGCCGAGGCGTTTTGGATTTCGGTCAAGCACGCCAAGCCTTTTGCCGTCGGCCTCAACTGCGCCCTCGGCGCGGAGGAAATGCGCCCGCACATCGAGGTTTTGTCGAACATCGCGGACTGTTTCATCAGTTGCTACCCCAATGCCGGGTTGCCCAACGAATTCGGCGAGTACGACCAAACCGCCCACCAGATGTGCGGTTTCATGGAAGATTTTGCCCGTGCGGGTTTTGTCAACATCGTCGGCGGCTGTTGCGGCACCACGCCGGAGCACATCGGGCACATCGCCAAGCACGTCCGAAACCTGCCGCCGCGTGTGCCGAAGCCGCAGCCCGCGTACACGCAACTCGCTGGTTTGGAGCCGCTTATCATTCGTGAGGACACGAATTTCGTCAACATCGGCGAGCGCACGAACGTGACCGGCTCCGCCAAATTTGCCCAACTCATCAAGTCCGGCAATTACGCCGAAGCCCTGACCGTCGCCCGCCAACAGGTGGAAGGTGGCGCGCAAATCATTGACGTGAACATGGACGAGGGCTTGCTCGACAGCGAAAAAGCGATGGTCGAGTTCCTGAATTTGGTGCAATCCGAGCCGGACATCGCCAAACTGCCCATCATGGTGGACTCCTCGAAATTCCAAGTCATCGAGGCCGGGCTGAAATGTTTGCAGGGCAAGAGCATCGTCAATTCCATTTCGATGAAAGAGGGCGAGGCCGAGTTCATTCGCCAAGCCAACATTTGCCGGAAATACGGCGCGGCGGTCGTCGTCATGGCTTTCGACGAGGTGGGGCAAGCCGACACCCGCGACCGCAAAGTGGAAATTTGCCAGCGGGCCTACCGCATCCTGACCGAACAAGTGGGCTTCGACCCGACGGACATCATTTTCGACCCCAACATTTTCGCCGTCGCCACTGGCATCGAGGAGCACAACAACTACGCGATGGACTTCATCGAGGCCACGCGCATCATCAAACAGACCTGTCCCGGCGCGAAAATCAGCGGCGGCGTGTCCAATCTTTCGTTCAGTTTTCGGGGCAACAACGTGGTGCGCGAGGCCATGCACGCCGCGTTTTTGTACCACGCGATTCAGGCCGGGATGGACATGGGCATCGTCAACGCGGGCATGATTGAGGTCTATGCCGAAATACCTAAGGATTTGTTGCAACGCATTGAGGATGTGCTGTTTAACCGCCACCCGAACGCGACGGAGGAACTCGTGAAAATGGCCGAATCGCTGCGCGGCACGGGCGGCAAGACCGTCGTGGAAGACCTTGCGTGGCGCGGCCTCCCGGTCGAAAAACGCCTCGAACACGCCCTCGTCAAAGGCATTGACAAATTTGTGGAGGAGGACACGGAGGAGGCGCGCCAAAAATACCCGGAGCCGCTGCACGTCATCGAAGGCCCGCTGATGGACGGCATGAACGTCGTCGGCGACCTCTTCGGCAGCGGCAAAATGTTCCTGCCGCAGGTGGTCAAATCGGCCCGCGTGATGAAAAAATCGGTGGCGTATTTGACCCCGTTCATCGAAGCCGCCAAAACTGCGGCGGGCGGCGAAAACCGCTCGAAAGGCAAAATCCTGATGGCGACCGTGAAAGGCGACGTGCACGACATCGGCAAAAACATCGTCGGCGTGGTGCTCGGCTGCAACAATTACGACATCGTTGACCTCGGCGTGATGGTGCCTGCCGAGAAAATCCTCGCCGCCGCCCGCGCCGAAAAAGTGGACATCATCGGACTTTCGGGACTCATCACGCCCTCGCTCGACGAGATGGTACACGTCGCCAAAGAAATGCAGCGGCAGGGCTTCGATTTGCCCCTGCTCATCGGCGGCGCGACGACCTCCAAGACGCATACGGCGGTGAAAATCGAGCCGCAATACGACCGCGCGCCCATCGTCCACGTCCTCGACGCGAGCCGGGCGGTGGCTGTCGTGAGTTCGCTTTTGACCGAGGACAAGGCTGAAAACGAGGCATTTGTGCAAAACGTAAAGGCCGATTACGAGCGCATCCGCGAGCAACGCGCCGGGCGGCAATCGGCCAAAACATACCTCACGCTCGAACAGGCGCGGGCCAACAAACTGCAACTCGATTGGACAAACTACACGCCGCCCACACCTAATTATATAGGTGTCAAAACTTTCGAGGCGTACGATTTGGCGGAACTGGCGGCCTACATTGACTGGACTCCGTTTTTCCAGTCGTGGCAACTTTTCGGGAAATACCCGGCCATTTTCGAGGACAAGACCGTCGGCGCGGAGGCGAAAAAACTGTTCGACGACGCGCAGGCCATGCTCCAAAAAATCATCGCCGAAAAATGGCTCACGGCGCGGGCGGTCATCGGGCTTTTCCCCGCGAACTCGGTGGCCGATGACGACATCGAGGTTTACACGGACGAGTCGCGCACGGAGGTCTTGCAAACACTGCGAAACCTGCGGCAGCAAAACCAAAAAGCCCCCGGTCAGCCAAATTTCTGCCTCTCGGATTTCATCGCGCCGAAGGAATCCGGCCGCCAAGATTACGTCGGCAGCTTTGCCGTGACGGCAGGCATCGGCATCGAAAAGTGGGTCGAGCAATTTGAGAAAGCGCACGACGACTACCACGCCATCCTGCTCAAATCCCTCGCCGACCGCTTGGCGGAGGCTTTGGCCGAGCGGATGCACGAGCGCGTGCGGAAAGAATTTTGGGGCTATGCCGCTGCCGAAAACCTTGACAACGAACGGCTTATCTCCGAGGATTATCAAGGCATCCGCCCCGCGCCGGGCTACCCGGCCTGCCCGGAGCACACGGAAAAGCAAACTATTTGGCGACTTTTGCAGCCCGAACGGCTGGGCATCACGCTGACCGAAAGCTGCGCGATGCACCCGGCGGCGGCGGTCAGCGGTTGGTATTTCGCGCACCCGGAGGCCAAGTATTTCGGCCTCGGCCAAATCGGGAAAGACCAAATCGAGGATTACGCCCGCCGCAAAGGCATGACCGTCGAGGAGGCTGAGCGGTGGCTCTCGCCAGTTTTGAATTATCAATGAGCGAATGGGCAAATGAGTGGATGAGCGACTCGATTGGCCATTCACACATATTTATACGAGTGAAAATTTTTTTGAAATTTTTTCGCATGAGTGGATGAGCGACTCGATTGGCCATTCACACATTCACTCATTCACTCATTTAAGCATTGCAAATGGCTGAACAAGAACAACTTGTCCCCTTTCAGGAAGAAGAAAGCAAGGGGATGTCGCTCAAAGAAATCTTGACCGCCGCCAAAGAGTACTGGCTCGAAATCCGGCGCAACTGGCGGCTCATCGCGTACATCACGGCGGGCATCACGGCCCTGATGCTCCTACTGGCGTACACCACGAAACCGACCTACACAGCCACATTGACCTTCATGGTGGACGACGGCTCGGACGGCAGCAGCTCGGCCACGACGCTGCTCTCGGCCTTCGGGCTGGGCAAGCCGGCGACGCAGAACTTGGACAAAATTGTGGCTCTCTCCAAGTCCCGGAAAATCATCACCGACGCGCTTTTCACGAAGGACACCATCGGCGGGCAGGTGGATTTTTACGCCAACCATTTCATCCGCGAGTACAATTTCCAAAAGGAAAAATGGGCCGACAAGCCAGCCCTGAAAAACTTCTTTTTCACGTCGGGCGACGAAACCAAGTTCGACCGCAACGCCAACGCCGCCCTGCTGACCATTTACAATATGCTCATCGGCGGCAAGGAGCCGGGCATTTTCACGCCGTCCTATGTCAACGCATCGGGCATCCTTTCGCTGCAAATCGTCTGCACGAACGAGGCACTGGCGCAGGGCTTCATCAAAGTGCTGTTCTCAAAGTTGTCCGAGTACTACATCCTCTCCAACATCGAAAAAGAACAGGCCACCTACAACCTCGTGAAGATGCAGACCGACTCGCTGCGGCGCGTCGTGCGGAGCAAGGCTTATGGTGCGGCGCGATTCACGGACCAAAACACGGGCCTGCTGTTCAGTTACAACCAGATGCCCGGCACCGAAATGGCGCAGGAAGGCCAGTTCGCCGCCGAGGTTTATGCCAAAACGCTCGCCAACCTCGCGCTCGCCGATTACGCGCTGAAAGACAACCGCCCTTACGTCATGCCGCTCGATTACCCAATCGTGCCACTGCCGTCCACGCGCTCGTCGTTGGTGCTGAACCTGGTCATCGGCCTCGTGCTCGGCGGCATCCTCGGCGCGGGCTTTGTGGCCGGGCGAAAAAAATACCGGGAATTTATTGCCACAGCCTTAGCATAGAAAAATGCAATTTGAGTAACTTTGCTACTCAATTTCAAAGCCTTTGCTCGACGCATTAATATCATCGAAAACGAGGGTAAAACTGCTGCTCAAATTCTTCCTGAACAGCAACACCAAAGCCTACTTGCGTAGCCTCGAGACGGAGTTCGGCGAATCGTCGAACGCCATCCGGCTGGAATTGAACCGATTTGAGGAGGCTGGGATGCTCATTTCATCGTCAGAGGGCAACAAAAAGCTCTTTCAGGCCAATACCCAGCACCCGCTGTTCAAAGAGCTCCACAACATCTTGCTGAAAACTTTCGGGCTGGACAGCATCATCGAGACCGTCATCAAACGGCTCGGCGAGGTGCGGCAGGTCTGGCTCACGGGCGACCTTGCCAAAGGGCTGGATGCACCGATAGTTGACCTCATTTTTGTGGGCAATATTGACCGCGTTTACCTACTCAATCTTACCGAGAAAGCCGAAAAACTCATCAGCCGGAAAATCCGGTATGTCATTTACTCGGAAGAGGAATGTGCGGACGGGCTGAAAAACGTGTCGCCGCCGCCGTTCCTGCTTTGGTCGTGCGACGTTTGAAAACCATGAGGCAGCACGACGCAATCATCATCGGAGCAGGTATCGTGGGGCTTTCGACCGCGTGGAACTTGCTGAAAATGCGCCCCGGAATGCGCGTCTTGGTCGTCGAAAAAGAAGACGGCCCGGCGCGACACCAATCGGGGCACAACAGCGGGGTCATTCACTCCGGCATCTATTACAAACCCGGCAGCCAAAAAGCGGAAAACTGCTTTCGTGGCTACCAAAAGTTGATTGAATTCTGCCGCGAAAACGGCGTGGCGTTCGACCTCTGCGGGAAAATCATTGTGGCCGCAACGCCCGACGAAGTGCCCCGGCTCGATAAGATTTTTGCGAACGGCCAAGCCAACGGCATGGTCGGCATCCGCAAAATCAGCGGCGCGGAAGCCCGCGAAATCGAGCCGCACGTCCGGGCCGAAAGCGCGATTTGGGTGCCGCAGACGGGCATAATTGACTTTGCCGACGTGGCCAGAAAATACCTCGAACGCATCCAAAACATGGGCGGCGAGGCGGTTTTTGGGCAAAAAGTGAAGGCAATAGAGCAGCATGGGCGCGAAAAAATAGTGCGGACGAGCGGCGGCGGCGAGTTTTCGGGAAAGGTCATCGTGAACTGCGCCGGGCTTTATGCCGACAAAGTTGCCCTCATGACCGACCCCAGCGTGGCCGTGCGGATGTTGCCTTTTCGGGGCGAGTTCTATGAATTGAAAAAAGAGCGCGAGCATTTGGTGCGGAACCTGATTTACCCGGTGCCGAACCCGAATTTCCCGTTCCTCGGCGTGCATTTCACGCGCATGATACATGGCGGAATCGAGGCCGGGCCGAACGCGGTGCTGGCGTTCCGCCGCGAAGGATACAGCCGCTGGCAACTGCATCCGGGCGAGCTGGCCGAGACGTTGGCGTTTGTCGGCTTTCGGAAAATCGCCCGCCGATTTTGGCGCGAAGGCTGGGGCGAAATGAAGCGTTCGTTCTCCAAAGCCTTGTTTGTCAAGGCGTTGCAGCATTTAATCCCCGAAATCCGACCCGAAGATATGGAGCGCGGCAGGTCGGGCGTGCGGGCAATGGCCTGCGACCCGGACGGCAATCTGGTGGACGATTTTTTAATCCTCACGCGCCCGGAAGGCATCGTCAACGTGTGCAACGCGCCCAGCCCGGCGGCCACCGCTTCGCTCGCCATCGGGGAAGCGATTGCTGCTAAAGTGATGAGTTTTGAGTGATAAGTGATGAATTCCAGACACTCAAAACCGAAAACCGAACAACTCAAAACCCAAAACTCGATACTCAAAACTTTAAATAGTGTACAAAGAACTTCTCGAAAAAAAGAAAAACCTCGCGGTCGTCGGCCTCGGCTACGTCGGGCTGCCGATTGCGCTGGAATTTGCCAAGCACTTCCGCGTCATCGGTTTTGACATCAACGAAGAGCGCGTGGACATGATGCGCCGGGGCATTGACCCTTCCAAAGAGCTTGATGCTGAGGCATTTAAAGGCAAGGACATCACGTTCACGGCCAGTTTGCACGACCTGCGCCATGCCCATTTTTTCGTGGTGGCCGTGCCCACACCGGTGGACGAACACAACGTGCCCGACCTGAAACCCGTGATTTCGGCCTCTCGCACCCTCGGACAAGTCATTAAAAAAGGCGACTATGTGGTGTACGAATCCACCGTTTATCCCGGCTGCACGGAGGAGGATTGCGTGCCGGTGCTCGAAGATTTGTCCGACCTGAAAATGGGCCGCGACTTCAAAATCGGCTACTCGCCGGAGCGCATCAACCCCGGCGACCGCCACCACACGATTGAAAAAATCACGAAAATCGTGTCGGGCAGCGACGCGGAGGCACTCGACGAAATCGCCAAAGTGTATGGCCAAATCATCCAAGCTGGCATCTACAAAGCGGCCAGTATCAAAGTGGCCGAAGCGGCGAAGGTCATCGAAAACAGCCAGCGCGACATCAACATCGCGTTCATGAACGAGCTGAGCATCATCTTCGACCGCATGGGCATTGACACGCAGGAAGTGCTCGCGGCGGCTGGCACAAAGTGGAATTTCCTCAAATTTTACCCCGGCCTCGTCGGCGGCCACTGCATCGGCGTTGACCCGTACTACCTCACTTACAAGGCCGCGCAACTGGGCTACAACCCGCAGGTCATCCTCAGCGGTCGGCGCATCAACGACGAGATGCCCAAGCACATCGCCAAAAAACTGGTGCAAACCCTCATCCAGCAGGGCAAAAACCCAGGCAATTGCAAGGTTTTGGTCATGGGCATTACGTTCAAAGAGGACGTGGCCGACATCCGCAACTCCAAAGTGGCCGACCTCATCAAAGAATTGCAGGGCTTTTCCGTCAACGTCCACATCACCGACCCGCACGCCTCGCCCAACGAGGTGGCGCACGAGTACAAACTGACGATGACCGAAAAAATCTCGAACGACTACGACGCGGTCTTGGTAGCCGTCGCGCATAAGGAGTTCAAGAACCTGACCCCCGATTTTTTCAAGGATGTCATGGGCGCGAAGCCCGTCCTCTTCGACCTCAAAGGCATTTTCGACGGCCCCAAAAACAATGCGAACAACTTGATTTACTGGCGTTTATGATTTTGAATTGGTGATTTGGCTATTCGATGACTTGGTGATTTGAAACCATGCTCACGGACAGCCAAATCACCGAATCACCCTCAAACAATGAGCAACATCCATCCAATTTTCGACCGGCTGCTCCAACGCAGCGAGCGCGAGCAACAGATGCGGCAGCGCAGCCGCGTGGTCTGGCTCACGGGTTTGAGCGGCTCCGGTAAAAGCACCATCGCCACCGCCCTCGAACGGCGGCTGCACGAGGACGGTTACTTCGCGCAAGTCTTGGACGGCGACAACATCCGCAGCGGCATCAACTCGAACCTCGGTTTCAGCATCGAAGACCGCCGAGAGAACATCCGTCGCATCGCCGAAATCGCCAAGTTGTACGCCAATTCGGGCATCATCACCATCAACTGCT